>JBIKHW010000286.1:0-4535 GCA_044361935.1 Limnohabitans sp.
GCCAACCAAAGGGAAGCGGAACTCGAAATGCGGCGCGAACCAGCTGGGGTCAAAACGAAAGCCTGCGTCACCCAGCTCGGTGAGCACGTCGTCAAAGTCTTTCTGGATCCAGTGCGGCATCATGAAGCGGTCGTGTAACTCGGTCCCCCATCGGGTCACCGGGGCCGAATAGGGCTGGTCCCAGAAACGGGCCACCAAGGCACGCAGCAGCAGTTGCTGCACGATGCTCATGCGGGCGTGTGGTGGCATCTCGAAAGCCCGCAGCTCCAGCAGGCCCAGGCGCCCGGTGCTGCTGTCGGGGGAGTACATCTTGTCAATGCAAAACTCGCTGCGGTGGGTGTTGCCGGTCACGTCGATCAGGATGTTGCGCAAAGTGCGGTCAACGATCCATGGTGGCATGTCCTCGCCATGCTTTTGCCGGTGGCGAACGATCTCACCCAGGGCGATCTCCAGCTCATAGACTTGGTCATTTCGCGCTTCATCCACACGCGGCGCCTGGCTGGTGGGGCCAATGAACATGCCGCTGAACAAATAACTCAAACTCGGGTGGTTGTGCCAGTAGAGGATCAGACTGGCCAGCAATTCGGGGCGGCGCAAGAAGGGGCTGTCTGATGGGGTTGCGCCGCCCATGACCATGTGGTTGCCGCCACCCGTGCCTGTGTGCCGACCGTCGGACATGAACTTTTCTGCTGACAGGCGCGTTTCAAACGCAGCTTGGTACAAAAACTCGGTGTGGTCGACCAAGTCGGTCCAGTTGTGGGCAGGGTGAATGTTGACCTCGATCACGCCTGGATCGGGGGTGACTTGCAGCAGTTTCAGACGCGGGTCCCGGGGTGGTGGGTAGCCTTCCAGAACAATTTTCATGCCCAGCGTTTTGGCTGTGGCTTCAACAGCGTTGATCAAAGCCAAGTAGTCTTCGAGCATGGCCAGAGGCGGCATGAAGACGTACAGAACGCCAGATGTTTCACCTTGTTTTTGCGCCTCCGCTTCGACCTTGGGACCGTTGGCGCGACGCGGGTCACGCACTTCGACGCACAAGGCGGTGCGAACGACAGAGGTATCGGACTTGAACTTGGCTGCTGGCGCAGATGGCGCCGTTGGCATTGGGGCGTGATGCGGCTGCATCGTCACCTGAGGTGAAGGCGGCAAGGGGTTGCGGGAAGCAAGATGTGGTGAAAAGGGGTCTTGCTCGATCAGCTGCCAGCGGTCGTTTGGGGCTGCCCAGGGCAAGGCATCCAGTGGCAAGCGCCAGCCCATCGGGGAGTCACCGGGCATGAGGTACATGCGTTCGTCGCGCAGGAACCAGTGGCCAGTTTGCCACGCTGGCCCGTTCATTGCGTGGGCCTTGTTTGTGGTGGCTTGTTGTGAGGCTGTTTCAGCAGGCTGCAGAGGCAGTACATAACCCACGGGGTGGTCAAGCCCTTGGCCAAAGATGCGGCGCAAACGGATGCGTTCCATCTCGTCATCCAGTTTGGCGTCAAAGGGGTCAACGTTCACGGGCAGGCGGCGCTCGCGCCACAGGTAATACCAGGTGTCTTCGTAACCGGGCAAAACGGTGTCGCCGCTCAGGCCCAGCTGAGTCGCTAAACCTTGTATGAAGCGCTGGGCATCGGCGCTGGTGTAATGGCTGGGTTCTCGTTCGTCGGCAAAGACCTCGGGGTTTTGCCAGCACGGGCTGCCGTCAGCACGCCAGTAAATGCTGAGCGCCCAACGCGGAAGCTGTTCGCCCGGATACCACTTGCCTTGGCCAAAATGCAAAAAACCACCTTGGCCGTATTGCTGGCGCAGCTTGTGAACCAGCGCCGTGGCCAGGCCGCGTTTGGTGGGGCCCAAAGCATCGGTGTTCCATTCGGCAGCGTCACGGTCCTGTGTGGACACAAAAGTCGGCTCGCCACCCATGGTCAGGCGCACGTCTTGCGCCACCAACATGGCGTCCACCTGGTGACCTAGGCTCAGCACATCGGCCCACTGTTCATCGGTGTAGGGCTTGGTCACCCGCGGCGTTTCGTGGATGCGCGTGACGCTCATCTCGTGGATGAACTCGACTTCGGCCTTGTCCATCAGGCCTTCGATCGGTGCGGCTGCCGACGGCTGCGGTGTGCAGGCCAGCGGGATGTGGCCTTCTCCGGCCAAAAGCCCCGAGGTCGGGTCCAGCCCGATCCAGCCCGCACCGGGCAAATACACCTCGCACCAGGCGTGCAGGTCGGTGAAGTCCACTTCGGTACCGCTGGGGCCATCGAGCGATTTCACATCGGGCGCGAGCTGGATCAAATAGCCCGACACAAAACGGGCCGCGATGTTCATGTGGCGAAACAGTTGCACCAAAAGCCAAGCCGAGTCGCGGCAAGAGCCGCTTTTCAGGGTCAGGGTTTCTTCAGGCGTTTGCACGCCGGGTTCCATGCGGATCGTGTAACGGATGTCCTGGTGGAGCCGTTGGTTGACCTGCACCAAAAAGTTGATGGTCCGCTGACGCTGGCGATCCATGCTGGCCAGGTATTTCTTGAACAACGGGGCCTTGTTGTCTTTGACCAGATAGGACTGCAGCTCTTCATGCACGGTTTCCGAATATTTGAAGGGCACTTCTTCGGCCGAGGGCTCCAAAAAGAAGTCAAATGGGTTGAACACCGCCATCTCGGTGACCACGTCCACCGTGACTTTGAAGGTGGTGGTTTTTTTGGGGAAGACCAACCGCGCCTGGTAATTGGCAAAAGCGTCTTGCTGCCAGTTGATGAAATGTTCTTCGGGCTCGACTTTCAGGCTGTAGCTCAGGATGCGGCTGCGGCTGTGCGGGGCAGGGCGCAGGCGGATGACTTGGGGGCCAAGCTGAACGGGACGATCGTAGGTGTAATGGGTGACGTGGTGCAGGGCAACTTGTATCGACATATCTCGTTCAGCGCAACAGGGGCTGCACGCATGACAAATGCAGCTTGGGCGTTTACAACAAGCAAGACACGCGCCAGCGGGTCTTGCGGGATATTGTTGACGCACCGTTTTCGGTTTATGCCAACGCAGCCCTGCTACAGAGCGCCGGAGTGAGTGAAACAAGAAACAGCCAAAACAGGGAGGCTGAAATGAAAAGATGCGGTGCGCTTGCCCTGCAGGGGAAGGGGAGGGCGTTAGGCCACAGGCCAGTCGGGCATGCTTTGAAGCAGCGAGCGTGTTTGCAGGCGCTGCGAGGTGGCCCATGACGTCCATGGGCTGGGCGCGTGGCTTGGGCGGGGGCCTGCTGGCCTGGTGCCTGGGCGTGGCGCTGCAGTTGCAACAAGTCGTTTTGTGGCCCGTGGCGGCCTATGGGCTGGGCGTGGCGTGTGTTGTGGTGGCTGCCTTGCTGCTGAAGTGGTGGGCACGCCAGAACCCCAAGGATCATCGACTGACCCTCTCAGCGCGGTGGGCGTTATGGGGTTTGCTGTGGACGACAACGACTTTCAATTTGACCGGCTTGCACGCCTGGACCAGGGCCCACACCATAGACTCCGCGTTGGAGGGGCAAGACCTGGATGTGGTGGGCGTGGTGCAGGCCATGCCCCAGCGCCAAGACCTGGGCTGGCGTTTTCGGTTTCGCATCGAGCAGGCCTGGCGTCTGGACGCTTCGGGGGCCCGCCACGCCCTGCAGGTCGACGCCGATGTGCCCGGGCAAGTTGTCTTGGGCTGGTATGGACAAGAGGGTACGCACGACAGCGGCTGGAACCTGTCTGCCTTGCCTGAGCCGGTCAAGCCCGGAGAGCGCTGGCGCTTGCGCGTGCGCCTGAAAGCGCCGCACGGCCACCTGAACCCGCGCGGCTTTGACTACGAGCTTTGGCTGTGGGAGCAGGGCATCCGGGCCAGCGGTTATGTGCGTAACCGCACAAAAGATCCGGCCCCGCAGCGCGTGGGCAGCACCTGGGAGCACCCGATCGAGGCCTGGCGGCAGTTGGTGCGTGACCGTTTATTGACCCAATTGTCCCCACCCGGCAGTGATGCCGAGGCAGCCCGGCGGGCGGGCGTGGTGGCGGCCTTGGTCACGGGTGATCAGGCCGCCATTGAGCGCAGCGACTGGGATGTGTTCCGGGCCACGGGCGTGGCGCACCTCATGAGCATCTCGGGCCTGCATGTGACCATGTTTGCCTGGTTGGCCTCGGCTCTAGTGGGTTGGGCTTGGCGGCGTTCGGCCCTGTGGGGATTTAACGGGGTTTTGCGCTGGCCTGCCGTCCATGTGGGGGCGTGGTCGGGCTTGGTGCTGGCCACTTTGTATGCGCTGTTCAGCGGGTGGGGCGTACCCGCGCAGCGCACCCTGCTCATGCTGGGGGTTGTGGTGGTGCTGCGCCTGTCGGTGCGCCATTGGCATGGGGCGCTGGTTTGGTTGACGGCCTGCGCCGTGGTGCTCGGCTGGGACCCGTGGGCCTTGCTGCAGCCTGGGTTTTGGTTGAGCTTTGTGGCTGTGGGGGTGTTGATGGCCTATTCACCATCGGCCTTGGGAGCGAGCGATCCGAACGCGGGTGCACCACAAAGGGATGCGCAGATCGCACCAATATGGCGCGAGGCCACCGGGCAAGTGC
>JBIKHW010000287.1:0-4534 GCA_044361935.1 Limnohabitans sp.
CCAGCGCCAGTGGTGACAGTTTTTTGCCCGAGGGGTAAACGATATGCCAGGCCGAGGGCAGGGGAAAGCCGGCCACATCGATCACACTCACGCCGTTTTCTTTCTGATGGCCGTGCAAGGCGTGACGCGACACCACGCCCACCCCCAAGCCCCCGGCCACAGACTCCTTGATCGCCTCGTTGCTGCCCAACTCCAGCCGCACATCGGGTCGAAACTTCATTTGGCGGAAAAACTGGTCAGCGGCCATGCGGGTGCCTGAGCCTTTTTCGCGCAAGATGAAGCGGCGTTGCGCCAGCTCGTGCAAAGGCACGGCGCTGCGTTTGGTCAAGGGGTCGGATGTGGGTGCGATCACCACGATGGGGTTGGGCATGAAGGCCTCGTCGCCCAAGTCCATGTCTTTGGGCGGCATGGACATGATGTAGAGGTCATCGCGGTTGTCACGCAGGCGCTGCACCACGCCGTCACGGTTCAAAATTTCAAGTGACACATCAATGGCCGGGTGCCGCTTGCAAAAACTGCCAATCAGGTGCGGCATGAAGTACTTGGCCGTGCTCACCACCGCCACCCGCAGCTTGCCACGCGACAAGCCCTTGGCGGCGTCCACGTTTTGCTCAAAAGCGTCCCAGGTGTGTGCCACAGCGCGGGCAGTCTTCGCCAGTTCGTGGCCCACCTCGGTCAGGTAGAGTTTTTTGCCCACCAGCTCGTACAGCGGCAAGCCCACGGATTCGCTCATGTCTTTGAGCTGCATCGAGGCGGTGGGCTGGGTGACGTGCATCACTTTGGCCGCGGCACTCACGCTGCCGGTTTCGGCCAAAGCCAGAAAAAGTCGCAATTGACGAAAGCTGACGTTCATAGATTTTTATCTATACCTAATGGTTGAAGAATCGATTTTACAAATATTCCATCCATTTTTATGATCGGCGCAAGGAACACCCCCATGCACAATCTGATCGACCCAGCCATCCTCTTTTTCATCTTCGGCGTGCTGGCCGGCACCGTCAAATCCAATCTCGAAATCCCGCCTGCCATCTCCCGCTTCTTGTCGCTCTACCTGTTGATGGCCCTGGGTCTGAAGGGCGGCTTTGCGCTGTCGCAGTCGGGCCTGACGGCCAACGTGGGCATCAGCCTGGCCGCTGCGGTGGCGTTGGCCATCGTCATCCCACTCATCGGTTACGCCGTGCTGCGGCGCTTTGTTTCGGGTTTTGACGCAGCAGCCGTGGCCGCAACGTATGGCTCGGTGAGTGCGGTGACGTTTGTCACGGCGGTGCAGACGCTGGAAAACCAGGGTGTGCCCTACGGCGGACACATGGCAGCGGCCATGGCCCTGATGGAGTCTCCTGCCATCATCCTGGCCGTTGTTTTGGCGAATTCATTGCGGCAAAAACAGGCCTCGGGCGTGGCACTGCAACCGGGCGGCGGGGCCGCACTGGGTGGACCTGCCGCGCCTCATGGCGCGTCGGTGGGCAAGATCCTGCACGAGTCCTTCACCGATGGCGCGCAGTTGCTGCTGCTGGGTGCCATGGTGATCGGCTTGGTCACGGGCGAAGCGGGCAAAGAGGCGATGGCACCCTTCTCGGTGGACCTCTTCAAGGGCATGTTGGCTTTCTTCCTGCTTGACATGGGCTTGATGGCCGCGCGCAACTTGCCGCAGGTCAAAGGCCAGTCGCCCGTTCTGATCGCTTATGCGGTGATCGGCCCCATCGTGCATGCGGCGCTGGCTTTGGGTCTGGCCGTTGTCTTGAATTTGGGCGCAGGCGACGGGGCTTTGCTCATGGTGCTGGCGGCCAGTGCGTCCTACATCGCCGTGCCCGCCGTGCTGCGAACCGCCTTGCCCGAGGCGAAACCCGCGCTCTATTTCGGGCTCAGCCTGGGGTTGACCTTTCCCTTGAACATTGTGCTGGGCATTCCGGTTTATTTGGCGGTGGCGCAGGCGGTCTTGGCATGAGCATGGCAGGAGGTCGTTTTTATGAAGGCCGCACCGTTGCTTTTTTGACGCAACATGGCAAGCAAGATCTCGTACGCGAGCCGCTCGAAACTGCACTGGGCTGCCAGTTGGTTCATACCGATGGCTATGACACCGACCAATTGGGCGCATTCACGCGTGAACTGACCCGTGCCGGCTCCCAACTCGATGCGGCCCGCAAAAAAGCCAGCATCGGCATGGCGCTGACGGGAGCATCTGTCGGATTGGCCAGTGAAGGCGCATTTGGCCCGGACCCTTTTGGCGCTTTCATGCCCTGGAACACGGAGGTCGTGTTGTGGGTTGATCGATTGTCCGGGATTGAAGTGACCGGCTTTGCACATGGACCTGCCCAAAGCCTGCACCGCATGGTGTCGAGCCTGCAAGAGCTGGAGCGCTTTGCCACGGATGCCCGGTTTCCAGAACACCATCTTGTGCTGCGACCGGAACACGCCGAACATCGCGACATGGACAAAGGCATCCGCGATCGCGAGACATTGCTCAAAGCCTTTCATCTGGCGCAAGCCAAGTCCGCCAATGGCGTGGTGTTTGTCGAAAACGATCTGCGGGCTTTTTGCAATCCAACTCGGCAGAAAACCATCCTCAAGGCGACCGGGGACATGGTTCAAAAATTGCTGTCGATGTGCCCAAGCTGTGACACACCGGGCTACTGGCTCAGCCAGCAGATTCCGGGCCTGCCCTGCCGTGACTGCGGCAGCTTGACCCGATTGCCCAAAGCCGAAATCTGGGGCTGCAAAAAATGTGGCCACGAAGAACACCGGGCAGTCCACACCCAACTCTGGGCCGATCCGGCCCGTTGTGATTTTTGCAACCCATGATGATGGTCATCGCAAATGATTGAATCGTCGGGTCTGCACGATGCGAATTGGGCAACGCTGCTAAGCCCCTGGGTTGACCATCATTTCTGGGCTGGCATTGGCTGATGCCCGAGCCAACACCCAGGCTGCAGTTTGTGGCGACACGGTTTCTTCCTGGCTCGTCCATGCCACAAAATCATCTGGCCTGACCAGAACCCATTTGGCCTCATACCGGTCAGCACCCAGACCGGACACCAGCGTCACCATTTTTAATGGCACCGACAGTGCAGCCGCAACCTCACTGAACACGCGCGCATTTGCTTCGGATGTGCCAATGCACAGCAAAGTGAAATCTTTGCCCAGATGTCCGAAGACATCCCCACCGTCTGTTAATGGTGCAGGTGGCAGGTGATGCCCAGTCCGTGCTTCGAAGCGATGCGACCCGACAGCGCTGCAGATGCCGTTATTCCCATTCAAAACGATCGGTGAACCTTCGTAGTTCGGCTCAAAGGCGTGGACTTCACCGACAGCGCCCTTCGCTCGTGCCTGCCATTCCGATTCGAAAGCAGCCCGATCTACCGAGGGGTCAAATGCGCTCAAAAACTGACTGTCCCGTTCAATCGATTTCGCGATGAAATCTTTCACAGTTGACATGAAGACTGGCCGTCGTTCAGCCTCGTATGTATCGAGAAGTACATCCTCTGCACGGCCCTGAACTACAGCTGCCAACTTCCAGGCCAAATTGCGTGCATCTTCAAATCCGGAGTTGATGCCGTAACCGCCATAGGGCGGATGGCTGTGTGCAGCATCACCCGCGATGAACATGCGGCCTGCACGATAGCTGTCTGCGACCGCGAATCGCAGATCCCAAAAACCGATGTGATCGAATTCAATCGCAAACTCAGCGCCGATGGCCTCATGGAGGAATGCGCGAAAATCAAAGTTGTGTTCGGTCGTGCCCAGTGGCACCGGCGCATGGAAAAACCAGGTATTTCCGAGATCGACCCGACCCAAAAATTTCCAGTAACCTTTGAGCTCAGGATGAAGCACGTTGTAATAAGACTTGCCAGGAAAACGTTCCAGCAATGAATGCAGCTCTGTCGAGCGAAAGACCAGCAGCACCATGACACGGTCATGATCAGTTCGTGTCTGCGATATTCCGGCCTGCTCGCGTACAACCGAACGACTGCCATCACAACCGATCACATATTTCGCTCGTAACTTGCGTCGCCCAGTGCCTTGACGTTCGGTCAATACAAGCTCGACGCCATCATCATCTTGCACGAAGGACTCGGCACTCCAACCATAGATCGTCTCGATTTTGGGTAACTCGGCCGCACGTTTCCTCAGAACGGCCTCTGTTGCGTACTGGGGCAAGCGCTCGTTGGCTGCATGGTAATAAGGCTTGACAAGGTCACGCTGCAACCAGTCGTAAGAGTACTCACCCAGCAGCGTCCCATAGGCCGTCAAACCACCAATGCCGTACTCTGGCGGAATCGTTCGCGCGGCACGAAGTTGCGATTCAGCGCCCCATGCCTGGAAATGCTCCATCGTTCTTTGGGTCAGGTTTTGACCTTTGGGGATGGGCTGCGGTTGAATATAACGCTCCACCACAACGCATCGAACACCGCGCTGCCCCAGGTCAATGGCCAAACCCATACCCACGGGACCTCCGCCCACGATCACCACATCGGTCGTATCCATCATCTGTACATCACCCATTTCGTTGGCCCTATTTCGGCAAAAACTTTGACTT
>JBIKHW010000288.1:0-4528 GCA_044361935.1 Limnohabitans sp.
CATCAGCAAAACTTCGATGCCTTTTTTCTTGAAGACTTCGAGTTGCGGGCTGTTCTTGGCGGCGGCCAGGGTGTCGGCGGTGATGTAGTAGATCGCGTCTTGGCCTTCTTTCATGCGGGCTTTGTAATCGGCAAAGCTCACACTCACGGTGTCGCTGGTGGTCGATGCAAAACGCAGCAGTTTGGACAGGCGGTCTTTGTTGGCAAAGTCTTCGCCCAGGCCTTCTTTGAGCACCGCGCCGAACTCGGCGTAGAACTTGGAGTACTGGCCGAACTTGGCTTTGTCTTCTTCACTCAGAACATCAGTGACTTCTGCAGAGGCTTCTGGGGCTTTGTCGTGCTTGGCCAAATCTTCCAGCATCGACAAGACACGTTTGGTGCAGCCCTCGCGAATGGCTTTCACGTCGCGGCTTTCTTGCAGCAACTCGCGGCTCACGTTCAGCGGCAGGTCGGCCGAGTCCACCACGCCTTTGACAAAGCGCAGGTAGCTGGGCATCAGGGCCTCGGCTTCGTCCATGATGAACACGCGCTTCACATACAACTTGATGCCGGCTTTCTTGTCGCGGTTCCATAGGTCTTGTGGGGCTTTGCTGGGGATGTAGAGCAGCTGGGTGTACTCGGTGCTGCCTTCCACACGGTTGTGCGTCCAGGTCAGCGGGGCTTCAAAGTCGCGGCTGATCTGTTTGTAAAAATCGGCGTATTGCTCGTCGGTGATGTCTTTCTTGGGGCGGGTCCACAAGGCGCTGGCTTTGTTGATGGTTTCCCACTCGCCGGTCTTGACCATGGCACCGGGCTGGCGGCCGCCTTCTTCGTTGTTGGGGTCGATCAGCTCGCCGTCTTTCCACTCTTCCTTTTCCATCAAGATGGGCAGGCTGATGTGGTCGGAGTATTTGCCGACGATTTCTTTGAGCTTCCAGGTGTTGGCGTATTCCAGCGCTTCTTCGCGCAGGTGCAAGATCACGCTGGTGCCGCGATCAGCGCGGGTGATGGTCTCGACCTCAAAGTCGCCCGTGCCGCCGCTGATCCAGCGTACGCCTTCGGCAGGCGTTGCGCCCGCACGGCGGGTTTCGACGGTGATCTTGTCGGCCACGATGAAGCCCGAATAAAAGCCCACACCGAACTGGCCGATCAGCTGCGCGTCCGACTTCTGGTCACCGCTCAGCTTGCTCACAAAGTCCTTGGTGCCGCTCTTGGCGATCGTGCCCAGGTGGTCAATGGCTTCTTGCGCCGTCATGCCGATGCCGTTGTCGGTGATGGTGAGCGTCTTGGCGGTTTTGTCAAACGACAGGCGCACTTGCAAGTCGGGTGCATCTTCGTACAGGGCCGTGTTGTTCAGCGCCTCAAAGCGCAGTTTGTCGCAAGCGTCAGACGCGTTGGAGATCAGCTCGCGCAGAAAAATCTCTTGGTTGGAGTACAGCGAGTGGGTGACCAGGTGCAGCAGTTGTGCGACTTCGGCCTGAAAGGCATGGGTTTGTTTGCTCATATCAATTCAACAGGTAAAAAACAAAAGATCAAAAAACCAAAACGCCCCACAGTTTGGGGCGTCTGGCGAGGTTTCAAGAGGGGCTTATTTGGACAAGCTGCCCACTTCCTTGTTCCAGCGCTCCAGCAGGCGGCGGCGCTCTGCCGATTTGCCGTATTTTTCAAAGTCGTATTTGATCAAGCGCACCTTGTCCATGGACGGGATGCGCGGATCGGGCTTGAAGGTTTTGTTGGCCGGGCTTTGCAGGCTGTCGGCTTTGGCGCCGATGCTCTGGCCCGCAGGGCTCATGAGCCAGTCGTAATAGCGCTTGGCGTTGGCCGCGTTGCGTGCGCTTTTGACCAAGGCGATGCCGCCGATTTCGTAGCTGGTGCCTTCGCAGGGGGCCACGGTGGCCACCGGGTATTTGTTGTGCCGCCAGCCGTCAAAACCAAAGATGAAGCTGATACCCACGGCCACTTCGCCTTTGGCCACGTTGGGCGCTTGGGCGGTGCCGCTTCGGGTGTATTGCGTCACGTTTTGGTGCAGGGCCTTCATGTACTCAAAGGCCGCGTCTTCGCCCATCATCTGCACCAGCCCGGCCAGGATGGTGTAGGCCGTGCCGCTCGATGCAGGGTGAGAAATTTCGACTTCGCCTTTGTAGATCGGCTTGATGACATCTGACCAGCATTTCGGCTCGGGCAGCTTCTTTTTCTTGAGCAGTTCGGTGTTCCAGCCAAAGCCGATGGCGCTGGTGTAGAAGCCCCCCACCATGTTTTGAGACATGGCGTATTGGCGCACGCTCCAGCCGTGCAGGTCGTTCATGTAGTCGGGCCGGTAGGGTGCCAGCAGGCCGATTTCAGCGGCTTGCAAAAACGGATCACCCGTGCCGCCCCACCAGATGTCGGTCTTGGGGTTCGCCGCTTCGGCACGCAATTGCGCCAGGGCTTCGCCGGTTGCTTTGCGCGTTTGGTTAACGGTGATGCCGGTGGCCTTGGTGAATTCTTTGGCGGCCATTTCGCACCAAGTCTGGTCGGTGCTGCATATGGCGTTGAGGCTGCCGGTTTGGGCGGATGCGGTCGCGGCCGTCAAAGTGGCGGCGGTGAACAAGGCGGCTGTGAACTTCAGGGGCATTGGGCGTCTCCAAAATGTGTGGGTGTGCTTTGTCGGGGCTGAAGCCACCGACCTACGGGGTATTTTGTAGGTCGGCAGCTTCAGCTCCGACATGGCTTGCTGGATCATGAATCCAAGCACCATCAAAACGATTCGTTGGGGCCCAAATACCGCCAAGTGCCTGCAGGCATCTGCCCCAGTTGCACATTGCCCATGCGGATGCGTTTGAGGCCCACCACTTTCAGGCCCACTTGCTCGCACATGCGGCGGATTTGGCGCTTTTTGCCTTCGGTCAACACAAAGCGCAGCTGCTCGGGGTTTTGCCAATCTACTTTGGCGGGTTTGAGCGGTTTGCCGTCCAGGCTCAGGCCATGGCGCAGGCGGTCGAGTTGTGCTTTTGGGAAGACGGCTTGCACGTTGGCGCTGACGCGGTCAAAGTCGCCAATGGCGGTGAGCTGGTTGGCCTTGCCGCCGTAGGTGGCCGAGGCGGCAGCGGCCGCGGCGGTGTTCTCATGGCCGGTGTAGGCCACACGCACCAGATACTCTTTTTCCATCTCGGAGTCTTCACCGATCAACTGACGTGCCACGCGGCCGTCTTGTGTCAGCACCAGCAGGCCGGTGGAGTCGATGTCTAGGCGTCCGGCGGGGGCCAGGTTGCGCAAGTGGGGGGGCGTAAAGCGCAATTTGGACGGGTCGCCGCCCCAGTGGCTGCGGGGGTTGATCAGGGTGATGGCCGGTTCGTGCCCGTCTTCGGCCTGGCCGCTCACATAGCCCATGGGCTTGTGCAGC
The DNA here is from genome assembly GCA_044361935.1 of Limnohabitans sp. Lineage (GTDB taxonomy): Bacteria > Pseudomonadota > Gammaproteobacteria > Burkholderiales > Burkholderiaceae_C > Limnohabitans_A. The sequence goes on from JBIKHW010000288.1 coordinate 3,361, forward strand.
AAGATGGTGACTTGCCGGTCTTGTTGTTGCTCGGCGGCTTTGTCGATGGTGATGCGGTCAGACAGCGTGACTTGCTGGCCCATGGTGGCGGGCAGGCCGTTGACCATCACCCAGCCTTGTTCGATCCAGGCGTCGGCTTCGCGGCGCGAGCACATGCGCAGCTCGGCCATGCGTTTGTTCAGGCGCGAGGTGCCGCTGGGCGCGGCGGCTTCGCCCTTACCTTCGGGGCGGGGGGCGCGTTTAAAAGCGGGAGGCAGGGTCATGTGGCTTGAAGGGTGCAGAAAGAAGCCGGATCGGCAGGGTGCCCATTGTCCATCTTTTGCAACTCAAAATTGCGCCGTGCGCAGCCCCTGCAAATCCAGAATGCGCAGCCCGCCGTATTCGATGCGTATGAGCTGACGCGCTTCGAGCACGCGCAGCGCTTCGTTCACGCGTTGGCGCGACAGGCCCACCAAATAGGCCAACTCTTGCTGGGTGATGCGCAGCACCTCGCCCACGCCGGAAAACAGCACCGGGTTGAAAAGTGTGGCCAAGTGCCGGGCTAAGCGCAGTTCGGGGTTGGCCATGCGGTCGAGTTCGCGTGCCGCGATGAACTGGCCCAGCCGCTCGTTGAGCTGCTGCATGATGAAGCGGTTAAATCCCAGTGAGTGGTCGATCAACCAGTGGAAGGTCTCCAGCGGCAGGCCCGCCACCACGCTGGGTCGCAGTGGCTGAATGTTGTAGCGGTAAATCTCGCGTTTGAGTGCTGTGCCCTCCCCAAACCAACCGCCCGGTGGCACACCCGTGAAGGTGATGGACTGGCCGCTTTCGCTGTCGCTACTCATCTTGAGCAAGCCAGAAATCACGCCAAACCAGAAGGTCACGGGGCGACCCACGCGGCACACGTAGTCGCCGACCTGGGGGTCACTGACCACCAGTTGGGGCACGATTTCCAAACGCTCTTGCGGACGCAGCAGGTGGAGCCACGGGATCATCTGAAGCTCCGTTTCACTGGGTGCGCGGCGGCGCTGGTACACGCTTCTTTCAGTTGTCATGTCGAAGGGGGGTGTCAGGAAGTGGTCAGTTGTACTAGGGGTCTTCCCTGAATTGTCGTCCAAACGACAACTCGACGTCAAATGAACACCTACGATCGCGCCCAGTTCAGTCGCATTGCATTCAGTGCACCGTT
>JBIKHW010000289.1:0-4526 GCA_044361935.1 Limnohabitans sp.
GGGGGGGTGGTTGGCTCAACCCGCCGGGCCTCGCGCCCCGCCCCCCCCCCCGCCGTCCCGCCTGGCGGACAGACACCAGACATATCCTGACCGTGAAGTCGTCAAAGGGTCAATCAAGCCCACCAACCGCCTCTAAAATGACCGGAAACCGTCCCATAATATGTGCAATATAATGCATATAAACCACCCTCAAGAGACCACCCACATGAATCAAGCCTACATTTGCGACGCAATCCGGACCCCCTTTGGCCGCTACGGCGGTGCACTCTCCAGCGTGCGTACTGACGACCTGGGCGCAGTGCCCCTGCGTGCCTTGATGGCCCGAAACCCAAACGTGGACTGGGCTGCCGTGACCGACGTGTTGTACGGCTGCGCCAACCAAGCCGGTGAAGACAACCGCAACGTGGCCCACATGGCCAGTTTGCTGGCCGGTTTGCCGATCGACGTGCCCGGCGCCACCATCAACCGCTTGTGCGGCTCAGGTCTGGACGCGATTGGCACCGCCGCCCGCGCCATCAAGGCGGGTGAAGCTGGCTTGATGATCGCCGGTGGTGTGGAAAGCATGAGCCGCGCCCCGTTTGTGATGCCTAAAGCCGAGAGCGCCTTCAGCCGTGCCAATGCCGTGTACGACACCACCATTGGTTGGCGCTTCATCAACAAGCTGATGAAAGCCCAATACGGTGTGGACTCGATGCCCGAGACCGCCGAAAACGTGGCCACCGACTACAAGATCGAGCGCGAAGCGCAAGACCTCATGGCCTACAACAGCCAGTTGCGTGCCGTGGCCGCCATCAAGGCAGGGCACCTGGCCCGCGAGATTGTGGGCGTGAGCATCCCGCAGAAAAAAGGCGATGCGATCATCGTCGACACCGATGAACACCCCCGCGAAACCAGCCTGGAAGCGCTGGCCAAGCTCAAAGGTGTGGTGCGCCCCGATGGCACCGTGACCGCGGGCAATGCCTCGGGTGTGAACGACGGCGCTTGTGCCTTGCTGCTGGCCGACGAAGCCACCGCGGCCAAAAACGGCTTGACCCCCAAGGCCCGCATCGTGGGCATGGCGACAGCGGGCGTGGCCCCACGCGTCATGGGCATTGGCCCTGCGCCTGCCACGCTGAAGGTGCTGGCCCAAACCGGTTTGACCATCGATCACATGGACGTGATCGAGTTGAACGAAGCCTTTGCCGCGCAAGGCCTGGCCGTGCTGCGCATGTTGGGCCTGAAAGACGACGACGCCCGCGTGAACGCCTGGGGCGGTGCGATTGCGCTGGGTCATCCGTTGGGTGCTTCAGGTGCCCGTTTGGCCACCACCGCCATCAACCGCCTGCAGCAAACAGCAGGCCGCTACGCGCTGTGCACCATGTGCATTGGCGTGGGTCAAGGCATTGCGCTGATCATTGAGCGCGTGTAAGGCATGGACCCCGGATCAAGTCCGGGGTGACACAAGGCCAGGACGATGGCTCGTACCCCACACTGTCATCCCGGCCTCCGAGCCGGGACCCATCTTTTTGCGCAGTTGGGCATGTGCCCCGGATCAAGTCCGGGGTGACAATTCACTCAGGTCAGTGGTGAATCTGCCCTCAGTTCCCGGGTGATACCTCTGGCCACCAGCCCCTTCGGGGGCTTTTTTGTGCCTGCTCGAGTTCTTCTGCAGTGACTTCGATTTCTAGGCGCAAGAGCGCCGCGCCCATGGCTTTGCCCAGGTTATCGAGGCGCAGGTTGCGTGCTCCGCCGCCTTGCAAAGCGCCGTGCAACACGAACTTCATGGCCAGAATGTTGGGCAAAGGCCAGGCGTCCACCTGCCCGGGCAGCCATGGCGCAAAGTGCGCTTGCACTTTCGCGGCCGTGACTTCGCGCTCGATCAGCCCATAGCCCGCTTCGTTCCAAGCGAAAAGGCCAAAGTCCACCCAGTCGGCTTTGTCGCCGCTGCGGGCATGAGCAATTTGGGCCAAAGGAATTTTCAGAAGGGTTGTGGTCATGCGCCAGGCTCCAGAATGTCAACACGGGCCTGAACACGGTCACGCGGGATCAAGGTGGGCCAAATGCCCAGCAAGGCGCTGGAAGAGTTCAGGCCCTGAAAGCCGCAGGTGTAGGCCGGGCCGCTCAAGGCCATCCAGGGGAACAATCGGCCAAAGCCGTCGGCCACGGCTTTGGAGCGTGTGCGCAGCACCATGCGCACCCAGATTTCGGCGCGTTCATTCAACTCGGTCGCTGGCGGCAAGGGCGCCAGCGGGCCGTGCGCCGAATTGAGCCCGGGGTATTCCACAAACAGCTCGTCGAAAGGCATTTGCCGCTCTTTCAGTTGGCTGCGCACCATGGCCTCGGCCGCTTGCACCTTGTCCCAGGCATCGGGCCAAGAAAAGCCCCAAGTGATGTCGGCCTTAAAACCGTCCTGAAAACCGGCCACCACTTTGAGCTGATCGGTGGGGGCGCTGCCTTGGGCGCCGGTCAGGCGCACGCGGTGCTGGCCCTCGTCGTGCAACTCGATCTGGCCCATGTCGAGCACCACATCGGGTGAGAAGTACGCATGCGGGTTGTGCACCTCGTACAGCAGTTGCTGGCGCACCGTGTCAAAGTTGACCAGGCCGCCTGTGCCCGATGCTTTGGTGATGAAGGCCGTGCCGTCCGGCCAGACCTCGGCAATCGGGTAGCCAATGTGCGCCAAGTCCGGGATGTTTTGCCAGCTGCCTTGGCTGCCAAAATTGCCGCCGCTGCCTTGGCCCGAGCACTCGAGCAGATGCCCCACCGTCAGGCCCTGCGCCAGTCGGTGGAAGTCCTCGGCTGTGCTGGCATCGGTGAGCTTCCAGCCCAAGGCGTGCACCAGTGGTCCCAAAAACAGCGCTGCATCGGCCACGCGCCCGGTGATCACGATGTCGGCCCCAAGGTCTAGCGCCTCCACGATGGGCTGTGCGCCCAGATAAGCATTGCCAAACACCAGCCGCTCGCGCACGCTGGTCACGTCGGCGCCATTCATCATGTGGTCAAAGCGCTTGTCTGGCGCTTGCAATTGGTCCAACACATCGTCGCCGCTCACCACCGCAATGCGCGGGTGCCAGCCTGCCGCAGCCAAGGCTTTTTGCACGGCTTGCGCCGCTCCCATGGGGTTGAGGCCGCCCGCGTTGCAAATGAATCTGACGCCACGCGGCTGCATCAGAGGCCACAGGCGCAACAGCATGGGCAACACATCGCGGGCGTAACCCAGCGCCGGGTCGCGTTGCCGGTCTTTTTGCAAAATGGCCAGCGTCAATTCGGCCAGGTGGTCGCTGGCGATGAATTGCACTTGGCCTCGCTCAATGCTGGCCACTACCGGTTCCCAGTTGTCACCGTAAAACCCGAGCCCGGAACCGATGCGAATGGCATTTGTCATGAACAGATATTGAAGCCTTGTGAGTGAGTCCGAATGGGGGACAACCCCTAGGGAAAGTCTCTTGTAAGACATGCACAATCGCACGATCGTTCGCAAATGCTTTTTGCGGCACTTCCACAGTGCGCAAGCAGCGTGTGAATATGGCCAGAAAGAACCAAGAGGAGACAGGCGTGCAATTGCTGCAACTGCTGATCAGCGGTGTGGCCCAGGGCTGTATATACGGACTCATCGCCCTGGGTTTCGTGCTGATTTACAAAGCCACCGAAACGGTGAGCTTTGCCCAGGGCGACCTGATGATGGTGGGGGCCTTTTCAGGCCTGGCTGCCATGACCCTTTTGGGCTTTCCTTTCTGGATTGCGGTGCCCGCGGCCATCGTGGCCATGGGTATTTTTGGCGTCCTTCTGGAGCGCTTGGTCATTCGCCCCATTCTCGGGCAACCTGCTTTTTCTATCGTCATGCTGACCATTGGCGTGGGCTATGTCCTGCGCGGCCTGATCACCATGATTCCCGATGTCGGCACCGACACCCACACCATGCCTGTGCCCTATGCGGGCGAGGTCTTGCGTTTGGGCGGTTTGGTGATCGCCGCTGAGCAAATGGTGGTGATCGGCGCAACAGGCATCTTGTGCCTGGGCCTGTTTGCCATGTTCAAGTACAGCAAGTTGGGCATTGCCATGCAGGCGGCCTCGCAAAACCAGTTGGCTGCTTATTACATGGGCATTCCAGTCAAGCGCATCAACGGTCTGGTCTGGGGCCTGGCGGCAGCTGTGGCGGCAGTGGCCGGTCTGCTCCTAGCACCCATCACTTTTGTGCACGCCAACATGGGCTTCATTGGCCTCAAAGCTTTTCCAGCTGCGGTGGTGGGGGGCTTTGGCAGTTTGCCCGGTGCCATTGTGGGTGGTTTGGTGATCGGCATCGTCGAGTCGCTTTCTGGCTTTTATCTACCAGAAGGCTTCAAGGACATCGCCCCCTACATCGTGGTGTTGCTCATGCTGGTGCTCAAGCCCAATGGCTTGTTCGGCGAGAAATTGCGCAAGAAAGTCTGAGGCTCCGGCATGCGTTTCATCTTCAAAACCGAATACAACCAGGACATCACCCTGGCCAAACACGGCGGCCATGTGTTCTGGTACAGCTTGCTGGCCATCTTTTTGGTGTTGGCACC
>JBIKHW010000290.1:0-4514 GCA_044361935.1 Limnohabitans sp.
CTGGAAAAAGCCCACCATCCGGTGGCAACGAACCCTGACGCTCGGTTGCGTCAACTGGCCACAGAGCGCGGCTGGCGCATCCTCGACCTCTTTCAAGAATGATCAAACAATTCATCGACAAGCTGATGGGCAAAACGCCCAAAAGCAGCAAGCCCCACTTTGGCCGCCGCACCGAGGTGCCTGCGTCTGTGCACGGCATCGACCCCAATTTGGTGGACGAGCGCGCTATCAACGTGACCCGCACTTTGCAGCAAGCCGGGTTTGAGGCCTACATCGTGGGCGGCGCCGTGCGCGACCTTCTGCTGGGCCTGCGTCCGAAAGACTTTGATGTCGCCACCAACGCCACGCCTGAGCAGGTCAAGGGACTGTTTCGCCGCGCTTTCATCATCGGGCGACGCTTTCGCATCGTGCACGTCGTTTACGGCCGGGGACGTGACAACGAGGTGATCGAAGTCTCCACGTTCCGGGCGCATCTGGACAACGTGGCTGCAGAGCAGGTCAAGGGCAATGAACGCACCAGCAAGCGCCAACTTGAAGGCATGCAACACGCGGTCGATTCCAGTGGTCGCGTGTTGCGCGACAACGTCTGGGGCCCGCAAGACGAAGACGCCACGCGCCGCGACTTCACGGTGAACGCCATGTACTACGACCCCGAGTCGCAAATCGTGGTGGACTACCACGGCGGCATTCAGGATTCAAAGAAGCGCGTGCTGCGCATGATTGGCGATCCGGTGGCGCGGTACCGCGAAGACCCGGTGCGCATCATCCGCGCCGTGCGATTTGCCGCGAAGCTCAGCCCACTGGGCTTCAAATTGGAGGCCAAAACCGCCAAGCCCCTGACGCAGTCGGCCACTTTGCTGGCCGATGTGCCGCAAAGCCGCTTGTTTGACGAGATGCTCAAATTGCTGCAGACAGGGCACGCCCTGGCTTCGATTGCACAGCTGAAAAATCTGGGCTTGGCCACCGGCATTTACCCTCTGCTGGATGTGGTGGTGGAGCGGGCCGACAGCGCTTTTGTGCAGGTGGCCTTGTCCGACACTGACCGCCGCGTGGGCGAGGGCAAGCCCGTGGCGCCCAGTTTCTTGTTGGCCTGTGTGCTCTGGGCCGACGTGCGTGAAGGCTGGGCCAAACGCTTAGCGCGCAAGGAACACCCGCACCCGGCCTTGCAGGACGCGATCGACGAGGTGTTCGATGCACGCATTGGCGATGTTTCAGGGCGCGGCAAGTTGGCCGCTGACATGCGCGAGATTTGGATGATGCAGCCGCGCTTTGAAAAGCGTGTGGGCAGCACGCCGTTTGGCCTGGTCGAGCAGCCACGCTTTCGCGCAGGCTTTGACTTTTTGCGTTTGCGTGCTGACATCGCCGAAGTCGACGAAAGCCTGGCCGATTGGTGGCAAGAGTTCAGCATGGCCAGCGATTCAGAGCGCGAAGACCTGGTGCAGGCGGCCAAGGCCGAGCAGCAGGCCTCTCAAGCGGTCAAACCACGCGTGCGCCGAGCACCCCGACCCGAAGGCGCACCAGCGCCAGCCGAGAGCCGCCCTGCGCCGGAGGCTGAAGGCAGCGAGGATGGTGCGGCCAAAAAACGCCGCCGTCGTCGCCGCAAGCCCGGTGCTGCGGGTGATCAGGCGGGCGACGGCGGCAGTGCCGCTTAAAACGGTCCCCTGATCAAAAGAGGGTGATCTTGCGAGACCCAGTCACCGCCTATGTGGCCTTGGGGGCCAATCTGGGCGATGCCCGGGTGGCTGTGATGCAGGCCTTTGAGGCACTGGCCTGTTGGCCCGGAATTGAAGTCACAGGCCGCTCCGCGCTTTACCGCACAGCGCCCCACGAAGCCCAGGGGCCCGACTTCATCAACGCGGTTGCCCGCATCGAAACCCGTTTGTCCGCCCCCGATGTGCTGGACGCTTTGCAAGCCATCGAACACCGTGCAGGCCGTTTGCGCCCCTACGTGAATGCACCGCGCAGCCTAGACCTGGACCTGCTGTTTTATGGCGATGCCTGCATGCACAGCCCCCGCCTGACGCTGCCACACCCGCGCTGGCGCGAGCGGGCTTTTGTGCTCTTCCCCTTGGCCGATGTTTGGCCACAACGCGTGGGCCCTGAAGACCTTGCCCGCGTGGTGGGCCAGACCATAGAACGTGATGGAGCGACGCACTTATGACTTTTTTCAGGCCTGCTCTTACTGGCCTGTAAAGGTCAGGGTTTTGGCGTCATTGGCTGATAAGTCTGGCAGCCTCGATTTGGTATTCGAAGTAACGCTGCAGGCTGAAGACCAGGCTGGACATCATCACTGTGGTGCCGAACAACAAGGCGACAACGATGCCGATGATGGTGCCCCATTGTGTGCGGCCTGCTGGGCCCAAGTTGTCCGCTTGGGGGTTGAAGCGGGCATTCCATTTCTCGATGGGCGTCAAGCCGTAGACGATGGCATTCACAGCGCAGCCAGCTATGGTGAAGCCCAGCAAAGGAATCAATAACCAGCTGAGCGTATCGTCCTGGCCGAATTGCTGCACACGTTCCAGGCCGTAAAAGCCCAGTGCCGTGGGAATGGGCAAAAGCCAGGCCCCCATGTCCTTGAAGCCGTGCAGGTAAAAGCGGTGCAAGCCCAAGGGGCCGCCCCAAAATGCCAACCAGGTGGCGAGTGTTTTGTTTTTCATGGTGCCGATTATTGCGGAGCGCAGTTCGTGTCACAGCCCCAAGGCTTTTGACGCGAACGCTTGACTTCAAATCCAATGGCCCATGTGGGTGTCGATGGAAGGCTGTCCCGTTGTATAATGGTGGGCTTTTCAGTGTGTCACTGGCCGGGTGGCCAGTTGCGTGTCTCAAACGCTGAAAGAAAACGGGCTTCCTGGCATTTGTTCCGGAGAAACCCAACCACCCAAGGATAAATCATGGTTGTTATTCGTTTGAACCGCGGCGGCTCTAAAGCACGTCCTTTCTTCAATATCGTCGTTGCCGACAAGCGCGTGCGTCGCGATGGTCGCTTCCTTGAGCGCATCGGTTTCTACAACCCCACAGCCAAAGGCGGCGAAGAAGGTCTGCGCATTGCACAAGACCGTCTGACCTACTGGAAGAGCGTGGGCGCCCAAGCTTCTCCCACCGTGGAACGTCTGATCCGTCAAGCCGGCAAAGCCGCTGCCTGATTGGTCCGCACCGGTCATGCGTCCGCCTTTGGAAACAGCCGCATTGCCGGCTGACGCCATCGAAATCGGGCGCATCACCGATGCCTGGGGCATCAAAGGCTGGTTCAAGGTCTTGCCCCACAGCGCCTCGCCCGAGGCGCTTTTTTCTGCCAAAAGCTGGTTTTTGTTGCCGCCCGATCGGCCCATGAAACCCCAGCGTGGCCAAGAGGCTTCAGCCTCTGCTCAACAGGCCTGGCGCGAGCCTTTGCTGCTCAATATTCTCGAAGTCAAAGACCATTCAGACACCGTCGTGGCGCGTGCCCAAGGCATTGACGACCGCAACGCGTCCGAATCCTTGCGCGGCGGACGAATTTTTGTGCCGCGTTCCAGCTTCCCGGCTGCCGCCGATGGCGAGTATTACTGGGTTGACTTGCTGGGCTTGCAGGTCGTCAACCGAGAAGGTGTGGATCTGGGCCAGGTGCGCGATCTCATGTCTACAGGACCCCAAACCGTTCTGGTCATCGAAGCCGCTGCCGAAGCTGAAGGTGGCAAACCTGTCGAGCGCATGATCCCGTTTGTGGAGGCCTTCGTCGACGGTGTTGATTTGCCCGGCAAGCGCATCACGGTCGACTGGCAGCCCGACTACTGAGCCGCCCCGGCCGTGGAGGGCCATCCCCATGCGCTTTGACATCATCACCCTGTTCCCCGATTTGTTTGCGCCGCTGTTGACCAGTGGCATTACGCGCCGAGCCTACGAAAGCGGTTTGGTCGATGTGCGTCTGTGGAATCCACGCGACCACGCCGAAGGCAACTACCGCCGGGTGGACGACCGGTCTTTTGGTGGCGGCCCCGGCATGGTCATGCTGGCCGAGCCCTTGTTGAAATGCCTCACGGCGATACGTGCCGAGCGGCAAGAAGAAACACCGGCACCTTTGGTCTTGTTTTCGCCGATAGGCCAGGCCCTGAACCATACCGCGGTGACCCAATGGTCGGCCAGCGCGGGCGCCGTGCTGCTGTGCGGTCGCTATGAAGGGGTGGATCAGCGCTTCATCGACCAGTATGTGGATCAGCAAATCAGCTTGGGTGACTTTGTGCTGTCCGGTGGCGAAATCGCCGCCATGGCCTTGCTCGACGCGGTGGCCCGTTTGCAGCCTGGTGTCTTGAACGACGAAGGCAGCCACCAGCTCGACAGCTTCAATCCGGCACTCGATGGTTTGTTGGACAGCCCGCACTACACCCGCCCCGAAGTTTGGCAGGGCCATGCGGTACCGCCCGAATTGATGTCGGGCCACCATGCGCACATCGAGCGTTGGCGGCGTGAGCAAAGTCTGCGTTTGACAGCTTTGCACCGCCCTGAGTTGCTCGAGCAAGCCCGCCAGGCCGGTCGGCTCA
>JBIKHW010000291.1:0-4504 GCA_044361935.1 Limnohabitans sp.
GGCGTATTCCTGCAGGTCGCCGCGCAAGTGTTCGATCTGCCCCAGCACCAGCCGCGCGCGGTGCACAAAGGCTTGGCCCGGTGGCGTCAAGGTCACGCCCTGGCTGTGCCGGTTGAGCAGCTTGGCGCCGATGCTTTCTTCGAGGTTTTTGATGCGCGTGCTGGCCGCAGGCAGCGAGATGTGCGAGGCCTCGGCCCCTTTGGTGAGGCTGTTGGCTTCGGCCACCCGCACCATGAGGCGCAAATCCACCAGATCGAAATGAACAGACATGGGGGGATTGTGCCAGCGGGGGCGGGCCCCGACGGGCTCAGCGCTCGCGCAGCAAACTGCGCGCCAGCAGCAGCACCGGCGGGTCGACCATCTTGCCGTCCACACTGAACGCGCCGCCGCCTGCCGCCACTTCGGCGGCCAGCACACGGCGAGCCCAGTCGCACTCGGCTTGGGTGGGGGCCAAGGCCTGGTGCACACCCGCCACTTGCGCGGGGTGGATGCACAGCTTGGCCCCAAAGCCAAAGCGTCGGCTGCGCTGGGCGTCAAAGGCCAGCACCTCGGCGTCCTGCGTGGCAGTGGTCACGCCGTCTACCGGGGCGGGCAACCCGGCGCGGCGCGAGGCCACCACCATCGCCAGCCGCACCGGGGCCAACTCGGCTTCATCGGGTCCGCAACGCACGCCCAAATCGGCCTGCAGGTCGATGTGACCCAGGCCCAAGCGCAGGGTGCCTGCTGCGCGGGCGATGGCATCCATCTGGCCCACACCTTCGGCGCTTTCTATCAATGGCAAAACGAGTGCGCTGCTGGTGCGAAAAGCCTGCTCGACCTGTTGAGCGTTTTCGGCCTTGGGCAGCATGAGCGCGCCCAGACCCGTCAGGCTGGCCACTGCAGCCAGGTCGGCTTCGTGCCAGGGCGTGCCAGCCGGGTTCACGCGCACCATGAGGCGCGCACGCTCGGCCGCATCCAAGTCTGTCCAGGCGCTGAGCAGGGCGCTGCGTGCGGTCTCTTTGGCGTCCAGCGGCACAGCGTCTTCGAGGTCGATGATGACCGCATCCGCTCCGCTGGCCAAGGCTTTGGCAAAGCGCTCGGGGCGGTTGCCGGGCACAAACAAAAAGCTGCGCGCCTGCGCAAGGCGCGACATGGGAGGCGTCACGGTCATGGCAGCAGCGGGCCCACCTTGGGCCAGCTGGCCACTTGCCAAAGCGCGTCCACGCTTTGGCGCATGGCTTCGGGCGTGGCACCGCCGCTAAAGGCGGCCAGGCGCAGGGCTTTGTCGGTGATCTCTTGGCGCGAGAGCGTGTTGCCCGGGTCGCCCTTGGGCTCGTCCACGCGGCCGTGGAGCACACGGCCATCGGTGGTGGTCACCGTGACTTTGCCGATCCAGCGTTTGGGGTAGGCGCTGTCCACTTCGGCGTCCAGCACCATGCTGACTTTGTCGCGCAGGGCCTGAGTGGGTGCGCTCAAAAAGTCGCGGTCAAATTCGGTCAAGCCTGCGTGGCCATGCTGCGCCACCAGCGCGAGCACCGTGCCCATGGAGAACTTGCTTTGGTGCACCGTGACGGGCCGCACCACCGGGCCGAGCACGTCGATGGCGCCCTGGTGCACATGCGTCACCACTTGCGCCAGCTCATCGAGCTTGAGGCCATTCGTCTGCATGACGTGCAGCAGCGCATCGGCCGCTGGGTGGGTGTGGCGGCAGCTGGCGTGGTACTTGAACGAGGTCTCGGCCGTGGCCCAACGCGTGCCCAGGCCGTCCACCAGGCGGCTCGGGTCGGCGTCGGTCGACATGCCCACAGCCATGCCCTGCGGGCCTTCCAAAATTTCAGCCGCACCCGTGAAGCCGTCTTGGGCCAGATAAGCTGACATCAAGCCCGCCCCAGCAGCGTGCGCGGTGTGCAGCTGCTTGCTGTCGGCGGCGGTGCGCAAAAACTCCCACAAGCCAGCCGACTGCGTGCCCGCCGAGCCGAAGGCATGCTGCATCTGCTGCGCGTTCAGGCCCAGCAAATGGCCCACGGCCGCTGCTGCGGCCAAGGTGCCTGCCGTGCCCGTGGTATGGAACACACGGTAGTGCGAACGCCCTAAAAATTCACCCACACGGATGCCGACTTCGTAGCCCACGACCGATGCGGCCAGCAATTGCTGGCCACTCGCGCCCAGCGCCTGCGCCACCGCCACAGCAGGCGAAAACACCACCGTGGCCGGGTGGAACACCGAGCCGTTGTGCACGTCGTCTTGCTCGGCCACATGCGAGGCCGCCGCATTGGCCATGGCCGCCAAATAGGGCGTGGTGCGTGCGCGGTTGATGATGACTTCGGACGGGCCTTGGGCCGGACCCATGGCCTGCGCAAAACGGGTGATGCTCTCCACCGGGCGCGAGCCATGCCCGGCCACAGCCGAGCCAAACCAGTCGACCAGCAGGTCTTCGATCTTGCGGACCACCGGCTCGGGAATGTCGTCGAAACGCAGCGCGGATGCGAAGGCGGCGAGTTGGGCGGTGTTGGATGTCGTGTTGTTTGTCATGACTGTCTCCTTGTGTTCTGTATCAAATGGCTTGGCTGATCCCTGTCGGCTCTGTTGCCGCCGACCTACGGAACACCACAGCCCACGTCCTGTAGGTCGGTAGCTTTAGCTCCGACGTATGTGGGCTTCGGCACAGGCTGCATGTCGGGGCTGAAGCCACCGACCTACGGAAAACCACAGGCCTCGCCCTGTTGGTCGGCGGCTTTAGCTCCGACGTTTGTGGGCTCTGGCAAAGGCTGCATGTCGGGGCTAAAGCCGCCGACCTACGAAAAACCACAGGCCTCGCCCTGTAGGTCGGTGGCTTTAGCCCCGACATGTATCCGCTCAGGCAAACATCCATGGATCGCCTGACTCAAATGGCCTGCTTATTCCGCAAGGCCTGCACCGCCGCCTCGTCCAGACCCAGCTCGCGCAGGATGGCCTCGGTGTGCTCGCCCACGGCAGGCACAGCGTCCATGCGGTAGTCGTAGCGGTTGTTGCGCCCGGGCGGCAGCAGGGCGGGGATGTCGCCTTCGGGCGAGCCCACCTTGTGCCAGCGCTCACGCGCCTTGAGCTGTGGGTGCGCCCAAACACCGGCCATGTCGTTCATGCGGGCGTTGGCGATTTGCGCTTGGTCCAGCCGCGCCTCGACCTCGGGCGTGCTCATATGGGCAAACACACCCACGATGAGCTGCTTGAGTTGGGCGCGGTTGGTGTTGCGCAGGGCGTTGGTGCAAAAGCGGGCATCACTGGCCAGTGCTGCATCGCCCAGCACCACGTCGCAAAAGACTTTCCACTCGCGCTCGTTTTGCAGGCCCAGCATCACGGTGCCGCCATCGCCCGCAGCAAACGGGCCATAGGGGTAGATGCTGGCGTGTGAAGCGGCGCTGCGTGGTGGCGGGGTCGCGCCCTCGTAGGCGTAGTACAGCGGGTAGCCCATCCACTCGGCCAGCGCTTCGAGCATGGACACGTCGATGTGGCTGCCTTGACCGGTCTTGCCGCGCAGCAGCAGCGCCGACAAGATGTTGGTGTAGGCGTACATGCCGGCCGCGATGTCGGCGATCGAGTTGCCGGTTTTGGAGGGGTCTTCGGGCGTGCCGGTGATGGACAACATGCCCGCCTCGCTCTGGATCAAGAGGTCATAGGCTTTTTTGTCGCGGTAGGGACCGTCTTCGCCATAGCCCGAGATGTCGCAAACAATGAGTTTGGGGTGCTTGGGGCTGAGCGCCTCGAACGACAGGCCCATGCGAGCAGCGGCACCCGGGGCCAGGTTTTGCACCAGCACGTCGGCGCTTTGCAGCAAGCTGCTCAGCACGGCCATGGCGTCGGGGTTTTTGAGGTCGAGCGTGAGGCTCTCCTTGGAGCGGTTGGTCCACACAAAATGCGAAGACTGGCCGCGCACCCGCGTGTCGTAGGCCCGCGCAAAGTCGCCCGCACCGGGGCGTTCGATCTTGATGACGCGTGCGCCCAGGTCGGCCAGTTGGCGCGTGCAAAAGGGCGCGGCAATCGCGTGTTCGAGAGAGACGACGGTGATGCCGTCCAGCGGTCTTGGCGATGTCATGTCTGAACGCATGTCAGAACGAACGGGGCAGCCCAAGAATGTGCTCGGCCACGTAGCTGAAGATCATGTTGGTCGAGACCGGCGCAACTTGGTACAAGCGCGTCTCGCGGAACTTGCGCTCGATGTCGTATTCGCACGCAAAGCCAAAACCGCCATGCGTTTGCAGGCAGACGTTGGCCGCTTCCCAGCTGGCCTTGGCCGCGAGGTACTTGGCCATGTTGGCTTCGGCCCCGGCGTTTTGCATGGCGTCGATTTTTTCGCAGGCCTTCCAGCGCATCAGGTTGGCGGCTTCCAGCTCGATGAAAGCGTCGGCAATCGGGAACTGCACGCCCTGGTTTTGGCCAATCGGGCGGCCAAACACCACGCGGTCTTTAGCGTATTTGGTGGCGCGGTCAATGAACCAGTAGCCGTCGCCAATGCACTCGGCGGCGATCAGCACGCGCTCGGCGTTCA
>JBIKHW010000292.1:0-4479 GCA_044361935.1 Limnohabitans sp.
GGAACACATCACCACCAAAGAAGCCGCCGACTATGTGGCCGCAGGTGACGCCAATCTGGGCGCCACCATCACCGCGCACCACTTGCTGTACAACCGCAACGCCATCTTCATAGGGGGCATTCGCCCGCATTACTACTGCCTGCCTGTGCTCAAGCGCGAAACCCACCGCCAGGCGCTGGTGCAAGCGGCCACCAGTGGCCATGCCCGTTTCTTCTTGGGCACCGACAGCGCCCCGCACCCGGCGCACCTCAAAGAGCACGCCACGGGTTGCGCAGGCTGCTACACCGCGCACGCTGCCATCGAGATGTATGCCGAAGCTTTTGAGCAAGTCGGTGCACTCGACAAGCTCGAAGGCTTTGCCAGCTTTTTTGGGGCCGACTTTTACGGTCTGCCGCGCAACACCGGCACCATCACGCTGCGCCGCGAAAGCTGGACGCCTGCCAAAAGCTTTCCGTTCGGCGAGGCCGAACTCAAGCCCCTGCGCTCGGGAGAAAGCCTGCCGTGGCGTCTGTTGGCGGGCTGAACCCCAACCGGGCAGGGCACCGCTGCGCGTCCGCCTCCAACTTGGGCGTCACCGACATCGATTGGGACGCGCCTTGGCTGGCCGATTGGCGGGCGGTGGGTGAGCCCATCGCACGGCAAGTGGCGGCGGGTGTTCCCCAGCCCGAGGCCTTGAGCGCAGTCAGCGGTGCCCCCTTGCGTTTTGTGCCACAAGCCGAATTGCCCGAAGGCCAAGCTTACGAAGACTTCATTTTTGCCACGGGCCAGGTGCCCACACGCGAGGGCTTGCACGACTTCTTCAACGCCTTGTGTTGGATGCATTTTCCGCAGTCGAAAAAGCGCCTGAACCAGTTGCAGGCCCGCGAAATCGCCCGCGCCGGGGTGGGTCAGGTGCGTGGCCCGGTGCGTGATGCCGCCACCGTTTTCGATGAAAACGCCTTGCTGATTCAGACTTCTGATGCGGTGTGGACCGCCTTGAACGAGCACCGCTGGATCGATGCCTTGGTGGGTTTGCGCAGCGAGTGGGCGCACACACGGCTGAGGACTTTTGGCCATGCCGCCCTTGAAAAAGCGGTGCAGCCCTACAAGTCGATCACCGTGCACCTGTGGCGTGTGCCGCAAAGCGTGGCGCAGGCCGACCTGGACACCTGGCTGGCGCAAGACCTCACGCCCGAAAAATTGGCCTGCAAGCCCTTCAGCCCATTGCCCCTGCTGGGGGTGCCTGGTTGGTGGCTGGCCAACGAAGACCCGGCGTTTTACGCCGATGTCAGCGTTTTTCGGCCCCGCAGAAGTCCACGGCTGTCTGAAAAACCATACGCCAATGCGGAAATCACGCCCACGTCTTGATTTTGCAGCTTGACACCCTAATATCCTCCCCAACGTGCCCGCGTCTTTCGGGTGAAAGTGAAACTCAACATGAAACGCATTTTTCTTTTCGTTGCGACCAACCTGGCTGTGGTGCTGGTGTTGGGCATCGTCGCCAACTTGCTGGGCGTCAACCGCTTCCTGACGTCCAACGGCCTGAACCTGGGCGCTTTGCTGGGTTTTGCCTTGATCATGGGCTTTGGTGGCGCCATCATTTCTTTGCTGATGAGCAAGTGGATCGCCAAAATGTCCTCGGGCGTCAAGCTCATTGACCAGCCAGCCAATGCCGACGAAGCCTGGATCGTGGACACCGTGCGCAAACTGGCCGACAAAGCCGGTATCGGCATGCCCGAAGTGGGCATTTTTGAAGGCGACCCCAACGCCTTTGCCACGGGCGCTTTCCGTGACTCGGCCTTGGTGGCCGTGTCCACGGGCTTGCTGCAAAACATGACCCACGAAGAAATCGAAGCCGTGCTCGCCCACGAAGTGGCCCACATCGCCAACGGTGACATGGTCACCATGGCCCTGATTCAAGGTGTGATGAACACCTTTGTGGTGTTCATCTCCCGGGTGGTGGGTTATGCGGTGGACAGCTTCTTGCGCAAGGGTGACAGCGAAAACACAGGTCCCGGCATCGGCTACTACGTGACCACCATCGTGATGGACATTTTGCTGGGCGTTCTCGCTGCGATCATCGTGGCCTGGTTCAGCCGCCAGCGCGAGTTCCGCGCCGATGCCAGCGCCGCGCAACTGATGGGCCGCAAGCAGCCCATGATCAATGCTTTGGCCCGGTTGGGCGGTGTGCACACGGCCGAGTTGCCCAAGAGCATGGCCGCCATGGGAATTGCCGGTGGCATTGGTCAGTTGTTCAGCACCCACCCGCCCATCGAGCAGCGCATCGCCGCGCTGCAAAACAGCGCTTCATAAAGACGATTCGTCTTTGGCCACTTCGCCGAGGTGGGAGGTGTCCCCCCAGCCCACCAGCGACAAGCCTTGAGGTGTCCACAGGAGGCGATTGACCGAAGTGTTGGTCAGCTCCCAAGTCCGTGGCGCTTGCAAGTCCAGGCGGGTGGCTGCGCGGTACAGGATGTCCAACACGCCGCCATGGGCGACCATCACAATGTGTTGCCCGGCGTGGGCCGCTGCCAAGGCCTCCACGGTTTGGATCACCCTCTCACGCAACACCGTCAGTGATTCGCCCCCGCCCGGTGGCGTCCAGTCTGGTGTGCGCTTTCGCCAGTGCCAGGCGTGTTCGGGCAGCTCGGTTTCAATTTCTGCATAGGTGCGGCCTTGAAATGCGCCGAAGTGCCGCTCTCGCAAACCTGCGTGAGCCGTCACGGTTTGACCCATGGCCTGCGCGATCGCTTGGGCGGTGGTGTGGGCGCGAGACAGGTCGCTGGCATAAATCGCATCAATGGCCTCCCGCTGCACCAGCGCTTGGGCCAGATGCCGTGCTTGGCTCAGTCCCACGTCGTTGAGCGGAATGTCGAGGTGGCCTTGCAGTCGGGTGTCAACGTTCCAAGCCGTTTCTCCGTGGCGAATCGCCGAAATTCGTGTCGGTTCCATAAGTTCCTGAAGTCAGCGCGGCAATTCGATGTTGACCCGGCGCTGGCCAACGGGCGGGTTGGGGAAGTTGGCCAATGCGGCTTGGAACAGGGTGGCAAAGATCGGCACGTTGTCGCTCCAGGGTCCGGTGTGGCTGGCTCGGGTTTCGTAGACCACCTGGCCTGATTTCAGGTCGCGCATGACCACGCTGACCTCGCGGCGGTAATGGGTGGGCGGCGGAAAGCGCATGCCCACACCCAGTCCGACGTGCGAGCCAAAGCTCCGGCCAAAACCCGATCCGATGGCGATGTTGCCGTAAGGTGTCCAGCCCGTCCCAAGGGGACGGCCCCAAGGGTCAGCCAGGTATTGCGTGCCGCTGAAGCCCACCATCACGCTCAAGCTGGCTGCGGCATCGTCCCGCACCAAACCCACGGCCGTCATGGCGGCCTGGGCTTGTTGTTCGGCCAGACCGGCTTCGGGGTTATGCACCTGAGAAGGCAGGCGCTCGAAGCGGTATTTGGCCCCCTGCAAACTCAGGCCCGGTGGCACGGCGGCCACTGAGACCACGTCGCTGTCGATCAGGCGCACCGAGGCGCAGCCTGTCAAAAAGCTCAAGGACAGCGCGGCCAAGGCCATGAAAAACCACCGCGTCGGTTGCCGAGATTCTTTGCGCATGCATTGCCCCTTTGAGGTTCACATCGAGATGACCTGAATGCCCGGCAAGGAAGCTTCCTTGAACTCTTCCTCGTCAAAGGCCTTGTCGCCATCGTCTGATTCGATGCCCGTGATTTTCAGGTCCTTGAAGCCGTGCAGTTTGGCGTCCATCAAATGCGAGGGCACCACGTTTTGCAAAGCCGCAAACATGTTTTCAATCCGGCCGGGATACTTCTTTTGCCACTCGCGCAGCATGTTGCCCACTTGAAGGCGTTGCAGGTTTTCCTGGCTGCCACACAGGGTGCACGGAATGATGGGGAACTGTCGGTGCGCTGCCCAACGGATGAGGTCGGTTTCGGCCACATAGGCCAGTGGGCGGATCACCATGAACTCGCCGTTGTCGCTGACCAGCTTGGGGGGCATGCCCTTGAGCTTGCCGCCAAAAAACATGTTCAAGAAAAAGGTCTGCAGCATGTCGTCGCGGTGGTGGCCGAGCGCCAGCTTGTTGCACTTCAGCTCACGCGCCACGCGGTACAAAATGCCCCGGCGCAGACGCGAGCACAGGCTGCACATGGTCTTGCCTTCGGGGATCTTGTCTTTCACGATCGAGTAGGTGTCTTGCGTCTCGATGTGGAACTCCACGCCCAGCTCTTTGAGGTAAGCGGGCAGGATGTGGTCGGGAAAGCCCGGCTGCTTTTGGTCCAGGTTGACCGCCACCAACTCGAAGTCCACCGGTGCGCGGGCCTTCATCTTGAGCAGGATGTCCAGCATGCCGTAGCTGTCCTTGCCGCCCGACATGCAGACCATGATGCGGTCGCCCGCTTCGATCAAGTTGAAGTCGCTGATGGCTTGGCCCATTTGGCGGCACAGGCGTTTTTCGAGTTTGTGGGTTTCGCGCTCGATTTTGACGGCCTT
>JBIKHW010000293.1:0-4475 GCA_044361935.1 Limnohabitans sp.
GGTGGAACTGTTGCCTTCTTCCTGTGATCGCTGTCCCATTACCAGTTTGCGCCGCGTCATACCTTCTTCCCCCTGCCAGGTGCAGCGGCACGGCTTGCCGCCTTCTTCTCTGAACGCGCCTTGGCCTCCTTGAGCCGGTACGACTCGCCCTCAATGACCACAATCTCGCAGCGGTGCACCAGCCGGTCAATTAGCGACACCACGCAAGCGGCATTGGGAAAAACCTCGTGCCATTCTTTGAATGCCCGATTGGTGGTGATGACGGTGCTCTTTTGCTCGTAACGCCGACTGATCAGCTCGAACAGTAAATCGGCGTGCCGGTTGGAATACGACAAATACCCCACCTCGTCGATCAGAAGCAAATCCGGCGCCGCGTAATGCTTGAGGCGACGGCGCAAAGCGGAGTCACTGTCCAGTGCCGCCAGCTCGCCCAGCAATTGCCCGGCAGTGATGAACAGCACCGTGTGGCCCTGAATCAAGGCTTGATGGCCCAGATTGCATGCCAACATGGACTTGCCGACCCCGTTGGGCCCCACCAGCATCACGTTGCTGGCGTCTGCCATGAACGACAGCGTCATCAGTTCCTGGATGGCCTGGCGGTCACAGCGCCTGGGCCAATCCCATTCATAGTCTGCCAATGGCTTGAACTTGCCGATATGGGATGCGCGCAAGCGACGCTCCAGACTGCGCTGGTCACGCTCAGTTTCCTCGCACCCCAGCAATTCAGTGACCCAAGCCATTCGGTCGGGGTCACACACCAGCGTGTCCCAGTGGGCCAGCAGCCCGGCCAGTCGCAGTTCCTTTGCTCGGGCTTGGAGTTGCGCCATGTTGGCGCTGACTGGGGAACTGTTCTTCGGTGTGCTGCTCTTCATTGGGTGTCCTCTTCAACATCGGTGTCAGGGGTGGGTGCTTGTAAATCGTCATAGGCGTCCAGCCGGTGCGGCTGAACCGTCACATCCATGCGCCGCGCTCGCTCGGAAAGTTGCGGCACGATCAGTGGGGCATCCTGTCGGTCCTGGCGCGCACGCTCCAGAGCCAACCGCACCGCGTTGTAATGCGGCACGTCCCGGCGTAGGGCTTCGAGCACGGCCTCTTGCATTGCCGGTGCGCCGTAGTGGTCCAGCATTTGCCCCAGCACCCGCGTCATGGAAGCCAGGTGATGGCCTTTGGCGGCGGCGCTGGTCAACAGATCCGCCATGGCCGGTACCGATTGGGTCAGTCGGCTCATTCCCCGGTGCTGGCGGGCACCGCGTTTTTGCTGCACCAGGTCCTCCACATGGGAATCACTCTCGATTTGCATACCTTTGTCATACGAGCGCGCATGGTCAGCCAAGATGGCGGCACCATCGAGCACGCGGACCCGATCCGCGCTGGCCAGCACCGTCACGGTTCGCTGTACATGGGTGTGCGGGATCGAATAGTCGTTGAGATCAAAACGCACATAGGGCGTCTTGGCCACCGATACTTCGACCCGCGCATCCACCGGGTAGCCATCCCTGGGCAGGGCCATCAGCTTAGGCTTCTCGGTCTCAAACGCCTGTGCCACGGTTAACTGCACACCTTCTGGCCAGGGCCGGGTAGACGCAGGTCCGTCAGTCCAGGCTTTGGCCTGGGCGTTGAGGTCCGCTACGTCCGCAAACACACGGGCGGCAAAGAAGTTGTCGCGGATGTAGCGGATCGAGCGTTCAACGCGTCCCTTCTCATTGCCGCGCGCCACCGCCACGGGGCGTGGCTCGAACCGGTAATGGGCCGCAAAGGCCAGGTATTGCGGATTGAACCGGATGGCATCCCCCATGCGCTCCAGCACGGCGCTCTTAAGGTTGTCCGAAAGAACGACCCTGGGAACACCGCCCCAGGCCTCAAATGCCAGAACGTGGCCGCGCAGGAAGCAGTCCATCTGGGCATTCAAGCTGAAGTGCAGGAAGATGCGTCGGGAACACGACAGCACCATCACATAGCCCATATGGGCCCAGTCCACTTGGGCTTGTTCACCGGCCAGGGTCCGCAGTCGCAAGTAGGCCTCGGCTGCAGGCCGGGGACGCAGTGGTGCCACCAGATGGCGGAAATGCGAACTGCCGCCACCATAGCCACGTTCTTGAACCATGGCATACAAGCGACTGGCCGCCAGCGTGGGGAACTTGGCCAGCGTTTCCTGGATGAACGGCATGAAGGGGTCAATCAAGCGGGGCGGTATGTCGGCAGGTGCACACAGCACACTGGAGACAGCCAAGACACGTCGCACGGTGTCGCGGTGAAGATGCAATTGGCGGGCGATGGTGCCGATTCGCCACTGGTCGGCTAGGTACAGACGCAGAATCTTGGCGCGAAGTTCAGGGGTAACAACCATTACGTACCCGCCTGCTGTGGCGAAGAAAATCTTGGCGCACCAGAGCTGGACAGGGTGATTGGCACCAGTGGCAGCGCCAGAGCGGTGCAACTATGACGCTGTGGGTGGTGGCGACCACAATTGACTCGGATGTTGACGATGTACATAGCGATAGGGACTGTGAATCTGGCGGGAGTGCCTGGGTTGATTCGTTGACCGGCAGTACAGCATCGGTAGTGGTGTCCTGGGAACCGTGATGCGTCACTATCTTTGCTGAGGCGGCGCGACGTTGGCGCCATTGGTGCATGCGAGCTGCGTGTTTGTGACGCCCGGTGCGACTTTGCTGGTAGCGATTACTGGCCTCGCGTTGGCGGCTTCGACGGGTGATATTTGCGCAGCCGTTGGCGCAGTAGCGATGGCCACGGTCACATTGGCTGCAAACCAGGACTTGGGCCTGGCAACGTGCGCATAGGAAGAGTCTGCCGGTCTGTTCGTGCAAGACACCTCCAGCAGCACCTCAGTAATGGCCGGATTATGAAACGCGGCCATCCTGGTGGCCCTCGGGCCACCAGGATGAAATCAAGTGATGGATCGTCGAAGCGGGATCAATACCGCGGTCAAAAGCCAGAAAACCGCGCTTCCTGACAGCCATTCACACCAAGCTCAAGGCTCGCAAAAACCCCTATGCATCCAAGCGCAAGAAGCCTGTGACGATGCGTCTATCAGAAGACTTTGTTGTCTATTTCAAGAGCATGGCAGATGACGCAGGGGTTCCCTATCAAAGCCTGATCAACTTGTATTTGCGCGACTGCTTGGCCAACAACCGCAAAGTACAAATCAACTGGCCTAAATTGGCTTGAGCTATCCGGGGCTTGCGTTCAAGCACCCGCCAAAGGCTCCATGCGCACCACGGCACGCGCTCCCACGGCATGGGCAAAACGTTGGACTGTTCGCATGGATGGTGAGCCTCGCCCACTTTCGATGCGTGCCACCACGCTTTGGGTCGTGCCCATGCGTGCGGCCACATCGCCTTGCGTCAGACCCGCTTGCGTGCGCGCTGCAATCAGTTCACGGGCCAGCTCAAACTCGGGCGCTTGTGCGTCATAGGCTTGGCGAACGGCGGGTTTGGTCAGCAGTTCGGCTTTCAGGTCTTTCAGGTTTTTCACGTCGATTCTTCCAAGCGTTTCAATGCGGTTTCAATCGCGCTTCGCGGTGTGGCCTGCGTCTTTTTCACAAACACATGCAGCACCAGCAAAGTGCGCCCCTGAACGGCAGCGTAAACGGCACGGGCAATACCATCGCGGCCCGTCATGCGCATTTCCCACAGCTTGCTTTCCAGCGGCCGGATGTGCGGCAAGCCCACACGCTGCGGCCCCAGCTCTTCCAGCATTTCACCGATGTGCAAAAACCGGGCTTGCATATCGCCGGGGATGTTCTGTAATTCACGCGCCGCCAGTGGATGCAGGGTCACCGTCCACTGGGTTTGAAGTATAGCCTTTTTGCTATGTTTTGGGTTGTTCATGTCGCCACCATGGGTCCCGCTGGGGCCATGTTTTGTCAGGATGTAGGTCAATTCATCCAAGAGCTTAGCGAGGCAACTTCGCCGCCATGGTGATCCATGATTCAAATCGGCGTGGCCATTTCATGCGCTGTGCAATAACTCCCCACGGGATTCCCAAAAGCCAACAAGTCCATCGAAAACAGGTGGCAACGCGACAGTGCCATACGTACCCACACACGGACAACTTCGCTTGTCCGTTTTCTTTGTCTTTTTTGAACCTCACCCCATGCTGTTTGAAGCCCTTCGCGCTGGCGCCTCTACTCTGAACAACCGCATGCTGATGGTCCCCTTGACCCGTGCGCGCCCCTGAACGCACCCGACGCCAGCACGTTCTACACACCCGGCGCCAAGGGTTACACCGACTACCCGACCTTGTGAGCGTCGCCCCTCAAGCGGGGTGGATCACCACCAACAAGCCCTTGGACGGCTTCTTGGTGGGGTTGCGGATTTCGTGGGCTTGATCGACCGCGTACCGCGCCGTGTCGCCCGGTGTGAGCCGCGTGCTCACACCGTTGGTGCTGACCTGCATTTCGCCTTCCAACACCGTGAGGTGTTCCTTGGTGCCCGGCTCGTGCGCTTCTGAGGCCA
>JBIKHW010000294.1:0-4471 GCA_044361935.1 Limnohabitans sp.
CACTTCATCAACCACATGGCTTTTGAGTCACCGGGTAACCCCGAGCTGGGCCACCTGCTGGCCAAAGTGGCCAATGAACACGGTGTGGAAACACTGGCACACGACAACACCACGCTCGACCCGGAATACGGCACGCTGGTGCCACTGCGCTACATGAACGAAGACCTGCACTTCAAGGTGGTCTCTGTGTCGGCTTTGTGCATGGTGCATTACCTCAACGACAGCGCCCGCCTGGGCTGGGCCATGCGCGAGGCGGTGGAAAAACATTACGACGGCAAGGTGGCCTTTCTGGCCAGCGGCTCGCTCTCACACCGCTTTGCGCAAAACGGCCTGGCGCCGGAGTTTGCCCACAAGATCTGGAGTCCGTTTCTGGAGCAGCTCGACAAGCAGGTGTTGCAGATGTGGGGCAACCGGGAGTGGAAAGCCTTTTGCGAGATGCTGCCCGAGTACGCCAGCAAAGGCCACGGCGAAGGTTTCATGCACGACACCGCCATGCTGATGGGTGCTTTGGGCTGGACCGGCTATGACGGTGGCGTGGACATGGTGACGCCTTACTTTGGGGCCAGCGGCACGGGCCAGCTCAACGCGATTTTTGAAGTGACGCCGCAAGACGGCAGCCAAGTGCCCGCCGCCGTGGCCAGCAGTGCCGAGGGCTACACGGCCATCAGCACCCGCCTTTGAGGAGAGCGACCCATGCCCCATCTTGTGATCCTCTACACCGGTCAGTTGGACGCTGAAGTCCACATGACCACCCTGTGCCGCCAAATGGCCGACGCCATGCTGACTGTGAAAGACGAAGAAGGCAAACAAGTCTTTCCAACAGGCGGCACACGCGTGTTGGCCTACCCGGCGCCGCACTACGCGGTGGCCGATGGCGGCGCGGCTGGCCAGGCAGCAGGGGGCACGGGTGATTACGCCTTCGTCTACCTGAACGTGCGGATGGGCCGTGGCCGCACCGAAGCCACGCAGCAACGCGCCGGGCAAACATTGCTCGAAGTGGCTAAGGCTTTTTTTGCGCCAGTGATGGCGCAGCGCCACATCGGCATCACGCTGCAGATTGACGTCGGCCCCGAGGTGTTTGACGCCAAGCACAGCAACCTGCATCCACTTTTCAACAAGGCCTGAGCCATGTCCGTGTTCACCGAAGACCAGATCCAGCAGCTCGCGCACGAGCTCAACCAGTCCGAAAAATCCCGCATCCAGATCGAGCACTTTTCCAAGCGCTTTGCGGGCATGACGATCGAAGACGGCTACCGCATCAACCGCGCCTGGATGCAGATCAAGTTCGCAGAGGGCCGCACCATGATCGGCCACAAAATTGGGTTGACGAGCCGCGCCATGCAGGTCTCCAGCCAGATCGACGAGCCCGATTACGGCACGCTGCTCGACGACATGCTCTACACCTGCACACCCGGTCAGGTGCTGGACATTCCTTTCACCGATTTCATCGCGCCCCGTGTGGAAGTGGAGCTGGCTTTCATCCTCAAGAAAGAACTGCGCGGCCCCAACGTCACGGTGCAGCAGGTGCTCGATGCCACCGATTACGTCACGCCCGCCATCGAGATCATCGACTCGCGCATCGAGCAGTTCGACCGCCACACCAAAGTCATGCGCAAGGTCTACGACACCATCAGCGACAACGCAGCGAATGCGGGCATCGTGCTGGGGGCCAAGCGGGTTGACCCGCTGACCACCGACTTGCCTTGGTGTGGCGCTGTGCTGCGCCAAAACGGCGTGGTCGAAGAGACGGGGCTGGCGGCGGGCGTGCAAGGGCACCCGGCCGTGGGCATCGCTTGGCTGGCCAATAAGTTGGCGCCTTGGGGTGAACACTTACAGGCGGGCGAGATTGTGTTGGCCGGTTCGTTCACCAAGCCCGCGCTCGCGAAGGTAGGCGATGTGTTTGATGTGGACTACGGGCCATTGGGCAAGCTGGAGTTCCGTTTTGTTTGAGCGTTTGGATGCGTCTGCAGTGGCTTCGCCCTGCGATAGCGGGAGGCTGCTGGGGCCGGGGTGGCGGCCCGAGCTCAGAGGCGCTTCGCTTTGCCACATCGCCCGAGCCGCCACCCCGACCCCAACATCCTGTGAGCCATTTGGCCTTTAAAAAGAGGAACTGATCCATGAACACCCCTGTGAATTTATTCAAACAAGCCCTTCAAAATAAGCAGCCCCAGATTGGCCTGTGGATGGGACTGGCCAGCGCCTACACCGCCGAAATCTGCGCCCTGGCCGGGTTTGACTGGCTGGTGATTGATGGCGAACACGCGCCCAACGACCTGCGCAGCATCCAGGCGCAACTGCAAACCCTGGCTGCTTACCCGGGCAGCCATCCGGTGTGCCGCGTGCCTGTGGGCGAGACGGCGCTCATCAAGCAGTATCTGGATTTGGGCGCACAAAACATTTTGGTGCCCATGGTCGACACCGCCGAACAAGCCGCGCAACTGGTGCAAGCCATGCGCTACCCGCAAGACGATGGGCAAGGCGGTGTGCGGGGCATGGCGGGTGCACGGGCCTCTCGCTGGGGCCACTACCCCGATTACTTCAAGCGGGCCAATCAAGAGGTCTGCCTGCTGGTGCAGGTTGAATCACGCGAAGCCCTGAAAAATCTGGACGCCATTGTCGCCACGCCCGGGGTCGATGGCGTGTTCATTGGCCCGGCCGACCTGTCGGCCTCCATGGGCCATGTGGGTAACGCCGCGCACCCCGAGGTGCAAGCGGCCATTGAAGACGCCATCGCCCGCATCCTCAAAGCCGGTAAAGCGCCGGGCATCCTCTCGCCTGACCGCCAACTGGCCGCACATTACTTGTCGCTGGGCGCGCTGTTTGTGGCCGTGGGCCTGGACACCCAACTCTTGATGCGCCACACCACCGATTTGGCAGCGCATTTCAAGTCGAGCTTGCCCCTTGCTGCACCCGTCAAAGGTGCAACGTATTGATTGGGATCTGACCCCAATTAATCCCTGTCATGCCGGACTTGATCCGGCATCCAATTGACCACAGTGGCCAACATGGACCCCGGATCGAGTCCGGGGTGACGAGCTTAGGGTTACAAAGGCAAAAATCTGGTTCTGGATGACACTCAAAAACACAAGGAAAACACACATGTTCCCCACGCCCCAACCCTTGGTGCCTTCGCTACAAGCGCGTGTTCACCCCGACGAGTGGCAAGCGCGTTTGCAGCTGGCCGCGTGCTACCGGGTGTTCGCGCTGCTGGGTTGGACCGAGATGATCTACAACCACATCACGCTGCGCCTGCCCGACAGCGTGACTGGGGGTGACAAGCATTTCTTGATCAACCCTTTTGGTCTTCACTACAGCGAAGTGACCGCCAGCAACTTGGTCAAGATTGATATTCAAGGACGCAAACTGGATGGCTCACCCTACCCCGTCAACCCGGCAGGCTTCACGGTGCATGCGGCCGTGCACGAAGGGCTGGCTGGAGCGCACTGCGTGATGCACACCCACACCACGGCGGGCGTGGCCGTGGCCTGTTTGCAAGGCGGCTTACAGCAGACCAATTTTTACAGTGCGCAGCTGCACAACATGGTGGCCTACCACGACTTTGAAGGCATCACCATCCATGCCGATGAAGCGCCGCGCCTGCTGCACAGCATCGGCGACAAACAGGCCATCATCTTGCGCAACCACGGCCTGCTGGCCTGGGGGCACACCTTGCCGCAAACCTTTGCCGTGCTTTGGACCTTGCAGCGTGCCTGCGAAATCCAGATGGCCACACTGAGCATGGGCCAGCCAATCGTGGTGCCCGAAGCGATTGCCAACCAATGCACCCGAGACGCCCTGCAGTTCAACCCGAACCATGGCGCGGGCGAAGATGTGTTCCAGGCGCTGGTGCGTCAGATCGATCGGCAAGACACAGGGTGGCGCGTATGAAAGTCTGTATTTACGGCGCAGGCGCCATTGGCGGCTGGATCGGCGCTCACTTGGCGCAGCATGGCTGCAGCCTGAGCGCGGTGGCTCGCGGGGCCACCCTCGAAGCCTTGCAACAAAACGGCCTGGTGCTGCTCCAAGGCGGCCAAGAGATTCACGCCTCTTTGGTGGCCCGGGAGAACCCGGCCGATCTGGGCGTGCAAGACCTGGTGATCGTGGCCGTGAAGGCCCCTGCCATGGCCGATGTTGCTCGGCGCATCGGGCCACTGATCGGGCCGCAGACTGTGGTGTTGACCGCCATGAACGGCGTGCCATGGTGGTTTTTGCAGGGCTTTGGTGGCGCTTTGGCGGGCACCCATCTGGACTCGGTGGACCCGGGTGGTGTGATCGCGCAACACATCCCGGCGGAACACATCGTGGGTGGGGTGGTGCACGCCAGCTGCTCGGTTGATCTACCGGGTGTGATCCGCCACCACTTTGGCAACGGCCTGATTCTGGGTGAGCCCAGTGGCGCAGACACACCGCGAGTGCAAGCACTGGCGGCTTTGTTGGTGAAAGCGGGTTTCAACGCCACGGTCTCGCCCCA
>JBIKHW010000295.1:0-4445 GCA_044361935.1 Limnohabitans sp.
CATCGTGATGTTTTTGGTGGCGGCAGCCATGGTCTCGGCCTGGCTCATCACGGTGGCCAACTTGCCTGCCCAGTTGATCGAGATTTTGCAGCCCATGCTCGACAGCCCCCGTTTGCTCATGTTCACCATCATGGTGATCATCATCGTGATTGGCACAGCGCTCGACATGACGCCCACCATTTTGCTTCTGACCCCGGTGCTCATGCCCGTGGTCAAGGCGGCAGGCATCGACCCTGTTTACTTCGGCGTGCTGTTCATCATCAATTGCGCCATTGGCCTGATCACTCCGCCTGTGGGCACGGTGCTCAATGCGGTGGCTGGTGTCGGAAAAATCAGCATGGACGAGGTGACCCGGGGCGTGATGCCTTTCATGATCGCCCAGTTCACCGTTATGTTTGCCATGGTGCTCTTTCCTGCGTTGGTGATGGTGCCTGCGCGTTGGTTTTATTGATTCCCGGGTGTGGTTGTTTGATCGGGTACGCCTGACAACCACCCTTTTGATGCACAGCGTACGTCCTTCTTTTACTGGAGACCCTTCATGAAACGTGTATTCATCAAGTCCTTGATCGCCACCGTGGCGCTGGCCGCCATGGGCGTGGCTTCGGCGCAAGACAAAACCATCAAGTTCGCCAACCAGAATGCAGCGGGCCACCCCATCATTCAGGGCATGGAAAAATTCAAGGAAATCGTCGAGAAAAACTCGGGCGGCAAGCTCAAGGTCAACGTGTTCCCTGCAGGCGCTTTGGGCAGCGACCAAGCCAACGTGTCTGCCATTCAAGGCGGCACCTTGGAGATGGCCTCCATGAACTCGGGCATCTTTGCCTCGCAAGTGCGTGATTTTTCCGTGTTTGATTTCCCCTTCATGTTCGCCAGCGGCCAAGAAGCCGATGCCGTAGTGGACGGTGCCTTTGGCAAGAAGATGCATGCCAAGCTGGAAGAAAAAGGTCTGGTGGGTCTGGGCTTTTATGAGCTGGGCTTTCGCCATGTGACCAACGGCCGCCGCGCCATCAACAAGGTGTCGGACATCGATGGCCTGAAGCTGCGCGTGATACCCAATCCGATCAACGTGGACTGGGTCAAAGCGCTGGGTGCCAACCCCACACCTCTGCCATTCCCTGAGCTGTACGCTGCGCTGGAACAAAAAGCCGTGGACGGCCAGGAAAACCCGGTGGCCACCATCAACGGCGCCAAGCTGTTTGAAGTGCAAAAGCACATGGTCCTGACCGGTCACCAGTACAACCCCCAGTCGATCGTCATCAGCAAGAAGTTCTGGGACACCTTGTCGGCCGCTGAAAAGAAAATCTTGAGCGATGCGGCTGCAGAGTCCTCGAAGTTCCAGCGCACCCAGGCGCGCGCCCAGGAAGCCAGCTTGCTGGAGAACCTGAAGAAAAACGGCATGCAAGTGACGACCTTGCCCGCAGCAGAAGTGGCCATCTTGCGCGACAAGATGAAGCCCGTGATTGCCAAGCACGGCGAGGCGATTGCCGCCACCGTGGCCGAGCTGCAAGCCGAGTTGGCCAAGCTGCGCAAGTAAGTCCTTGGGTCACGGCTCTCGCCGTGGCCTGGCTTGAAACGAGCCCGCTACAGACTGGTGCTGTAGCGAGTCAAGCCCCGCCTGCAGGGGGCATTTCCTGATTTCCTCATCTCGCACGGTTTAACGGTGCGGGCCTCTTTTTCCTAGCCCATGATCAACGGCCACACAGAAATCATTGCGCACATCGGCTACCCCACACACACCTTCAAGTCCCCGATGATTTACAACCCGTACTTCAACGAGGCGGGCATCAACGCGGTGGTGGTGCCCATGGGTTGCAAAGCCGAGCACTACCCGGTTTTCCTCAAGTCGGTGTTCACGCTGGAAAACATCCGGGGTGCGCTGATCACCATGCCACACAAGGTCAGCACCGTGGGTTTGATCGATGAAGTGACTGCCACCGTGCGCGTGGCGGGGGCTTGCAACGCGGTCAAGCGACTGGCCGATGGCCACTTGGTGGGTGACATGTTTGACGGTGCCGGTTTTGTGCGCGGTGTGCAGCGCAAGGGTTTTGACCTGACGGGCAAACGCGTGCTGGTCGTGGGCACAGGGGGTGTGGGTTGCGCGATTGCCGCATCACTCGCGGGCGCAGGCATTGCGGCCATCAGCCTGTTCGATGTGAACGCCACTTGCTGCGACGCACTGGCTCAGCGGCTCAAAGACAACCACCCTCACATCGATGTGCGCACCGGCTCGAACGATCCGCTGGGGCATGACCTGGTTGTTAACGCCACACCCTTGGGCATGAACGAAGGCGACCCGCTGCCGCTGGATGTGACGCGCTTATCGGCTGAGACTTTTGTGGGCGAAGTGGTCATGCGTGCCGAGACCACCGCGTTTTTAGCGGCGGCCCAAGCCCGCGGCTGCCGCACGCAGGTGGGAACCGACATGCTGTACGAGCAAATCCCTGCCTATCTGGAATTTTTTGGCCTGCCCACCACCACGGCCGAGGTGCTGCGTCGTGGTGCGCGGTTGAGTTACTGAACCTGTTTTGTAGGAGCCCACCCCTGTGGGCGATGGGTGTGTCACACACCCCAAAAAACCATCGACCACAGGGGTGAGCTCTTACAAATTGCAACTGGAGTGATGAGATGAACCTGAACAATGTGGACCGCGAAGCCGTGCCGGACATGCCCAACCGATTGGGCATCGCAGGCATTGAGTTCATTGAATACGCCACCAGCCGACCGCAGGCCTTGGGTCAGGTACTCGAAAACATGGGTTTTCGCCCGGTGGCCCGTCACCGCTCACGCGAGGTGACGCTGTACCGCCAGGGCCGCATGAACTTGGTGGTCAACGCCAGCCCGGACGATGCCCGCGTGAGCGGCACCGTCGATGGCCAGCCCGCGATCTCGGCCGTGGCCTTTCGGGTGCAGGACGCCCTGAAGGCGCACACCCGCTGCCTGGATTTGGGTGCATGGAACGTGGACAGCCACGCGCAGGCCATGGAACTGCACATTCCCGCGATCCACGGCCCAGGCGGCAGCCGTTTTTACTTTGTCGACCGCTGGCAAGAATTTTCGATCTACGACATCGACTTCAAGCCCATCCCCACAGTGGTCCCGAACCCGCCTGCGCTGGCTGGCATGAGCTACTTTGGCGTGGTGCAGTACATCGGTGCGGTCCGCAGCGCCGACTGGCAAACCTATTACGAACACATGTTCGACTTCAGCAGCATTCCCGATGAAGACCGCTTTGGCATCTTGCCCAAAGGCAAGCTGATGAAAAGCCCTTGCGGCAGCTTCTTGTGGCAACTGGTGGAGCCCGAGCCTTGGATGGACGCCGATGAAAGCCCCGAGTGCTTGCAGCGCATCGGCTTTGGCGTGCCCGATGTAGGGGAGGCGGTGGCTGCGCTCAAGGCGCGTGGTGTGGAGTTTGTGGAATCGACCCAGTTGCATCCCGAAGACCGGGGGGCACTCACGCGCGCCACGCTGGGCTCGGTCGCCTTTGAACTGGTTCACCAGTGAGGCCGCGCATGAACTTGCTCGACGGCTACGGCATGGACACCATCACCATGGCGGGCACCCTGGAGGCCAAGCTGGCCGCCATGAAGGGCGCAGGCTTTTCTCAGGTGATGCTGATGGCACGCGATCTGGTCACGCACCCCGGTGGCGTTCAGGCCGCAGTGGCGGCGGTGCAGGCCAGCGGCATGCGGCCCACCGGCTTTCAGGTGCTGCGCGATTTTGAGGGGCTGTCGGGTCATTTGCACAGCTACAAACTCGACATCGCCAAATCGATGCTCCAGATGTGCGCAGCCACCGGTAGCAAGGTCTTGCTGGCGTGCTCGTCCACTTCTCGCCACGCCACACAAGACCTCGATGCCATCGCCGCCGACCTGAAAAAACTCTCCATGCTGGCGGTGCCCTTGGGCATCCAGATCGCCTACGAAGCCTTGTCTTGGGGACGCACCGTCAATGAATTCACCACCAGCTGGGACGTGGTGTGCCGAGCCGATTGCCCCAATCTGGGCATCGGCATCGACTCTTTTCACATCTTTGCTGCCCAGACTTCACTGGACGCCATCGAAGAGCTGGACCCGTCCAAGATTTTTCTGGTTCAGCTGTCGGACTTCATGTGGCAGGAAACCCCCACCTTTGAAGAGCGCATGACCACCGCCCGCACTTTCCGTGTGTTCCCGGGTGAAGGCGTGCACAGCGAGCAACTGGCCGATTTGGTGTTGCGCCTGGACCGCATCGGGTACCGGGGCGATTACAGCTTTGAGGTCTTCAACGACGAC
Source organism: Limnohabitans sp. (assembly GCA_044361935.1). Lineage (GTDB taxonomy): Bacteria > Pseudomonadota > Gammaproteobacteria > Burkholderiales > Burkholderiaceae_C > Limnohabitans_A. Next base: position 4,272 of record JBIKHW010000295.1, read on the forward strand.
TACCAGCAGCTGCCCCTGGAGACTGTGGCCGAGCGCGCCCGCAAGAGCGCGACTTGGTTGCACCAGGATGTGCTGCACAAAGCCGCGCCGCTGCCCGCTTGGGTGCGAACGGCTTGAGGGCCAAGGATTTTGTGAATTTTTCACAAATGCGACTGGAGGGGTTTGGGTCTGGCA
>JBIKHW010000043.1:0-14390 GCA_044361935.1 Limnohabitans sp.
TGCTGGACACTCCAGACAATATCCAAAAAACGATCGAGGACAGCCAAACCCACCTGGAATTGGTCACCATCGATAAAACAGACTTTCTGACAGTGAGCGTTCCTGTTACGTCCAATTTCACAGACAGCACGATTGGCATCGTTTTGCTTCACCTTGATCTGGACAAGATCATGGGCTCACTGAATTTTCCAGATGATCTGAAAATCAATTACAGCCTGACCCCATTTGTCGAAACCGCGTCTGATCTTTCCAAACACAGCAAGTCATTTGTATTTGAATGGAAAGCTGCTGGCCAAGAGTACGTCATGCACATTCAGCTGCAACAAGGCTATTTGTCGGCCTTTTTGTTCGTCATGGCGGGTTTGGCGGTGTCTTTGGCATCTGGCGGTTTGCTGCTGCTGGGGCTCAGACGCTGGACCAGCATTTTTTCAGAGCGCACCACACGTCGGCTCAATGACCTCGTGCAACTGGCTTCCAATACCGTAGAGGGGCGTGGTGATGAATCACGCACAGACAACACCGGTGATGAGATTGCCAAGGTGTCCAACGCTTTGCAAAGCATGCTGCAAAAGCAACGGCTAGCGACGCAAAAACAGGCCATTTTTTCAAGAGTCTTTGAGACAGCGGCCGAAGCCATCTTGATCACAAACAAGCAAGGACAGGTTGTCGATGTGAACGCCGCTTTGACCGACATGACGGGCTACACCAAAGAGGAGCTGATCAACCAACCTGCCGGTCGGCTCTACATCCAGGACAACAGGGGCGTCGATTTACCGATCATTGCCGAAACCGTCCGCAAGCACGGCGCATGGCGAGGTGAAACCTATTTTTTAAGCAAGCAGCAAACCCAACTGCCCGTGCTGCTGTCGGTGTCCACTTTGCTGGATGCCCATGGCATGAGCCAAGGCCATGTGGCTGTTTTTTCTGACATACGGGCGATTCGTGAAGCAGAAAAAAAGCTCCAAGATCTTCTCAACGAAGACCAACTCACAGGTCTACCCAACTACCGGGGTTTTCTGGAATACATCCAACAAAAAGAAGCCAACTCTCACTTTGCCATCTTGTTCATTGACTTGGACAACTTCAAAAACATCAACGACACCTTTGGTCACGACCAAGGCGACGAGGTGATTCGACAAATCTCGCAACACCTCAAGGTAACACTGCCCAAGGGCAATTTTTTATGCCGACGATCGGGCGATGAATTCATTGCCGTGCTGGATATAACTGAACCGATCGCTGATTTTCGAGACAAGTTGAAGCTGATTTTCAAACCTGCTGTTTTCACCGTCAGCCACATGGGTACTGTGCAGGTCACCTCGACGATCAGCGCGGGGGCGGCCTTGTTTCCTGATCACTCTCAATCGGTCAAGGAGCTTCTCATTTATGCCGATACAGCATTGCTGAGCGCTAAAGAGTCTGGACGCAATCAGATCAAATGGCTCGATGACCAAATGATGGCGGCCACCTCTCGCAAAATCAAAGTCGACAGCAAGTTGGCGGTGGCCATTCGCGAAGGTCGAATCTTCCCGCATTACCAACCCGAAGTGGATCTCGTGACCGGGAAAATCATCGGCTTCGAAGCGCTCGCACGATGGCATGACGAAGAACTCGGCATGGTCAGCCCTGGAGAATTCATACCCTTGGCCGAGCAATCCGGCGCGATAGACCCTTTGACGGAAGGCTTGTTTACCCAAGTGGTCAGAGACAGCCAAGCGATTCGCGCCCAATTCCCGAACGCGACCATTGCCTTCAACTCATCGCCCAAGCTCCTGTGCGGAAAGCGTCTTTTGACCATGCTTTCGAACTTGGCATCAGAGCTTGAAAATGGTTTAGATGGTTTTGTTCTGGAAATCACAGAAACAGATTTCGCCCTGAGCGCACAAGAGCTGGCCACTCAACTTCAGTCCATCATGGGTTTAGGCGTACGCATTGCGATTGACGATTTCGGCAAGTCCTACTCCTCCCTTTTCCGACTCGCGAGCATGCCCATTCAGAAATTAAAAATCGACATGTCTTTCACAGCCGGCATGGAGCGGGAAGAAAACATCAAAATCATTTCAGGAATTCTGGCTTTGGCGCAATCACTGCATCTGGAGGTGACGGCCGAAGGCATTGAAACTCAATTGCAACTAGACACACTGATCCAGCTAGGTTGCCAACAAGCCCAAGGATACTATTTCTCCAGGCCCCTGAAGCTGCAAGATCTGCTTGTATTGCCTAGTCATTTGGCGGCAAAGGCAATTGCATGAAATAGATTTTTACACCCCCTAAAACTGCAGGTGCTTGTCAAAGAACGAATTGGTCTTGAGTCTGGCCGATTGCGATGCCATCGGATCGTGCAGCCGGCTACCGGCGTGATCAAATCCATACGCTGCGTCGTACCGCTCAATGTGAACCATCGGGCCTTTTAGACCAAGACGCGCCAAAGTATGTGCTTCAAACTGATCGTGCTGCGCAGTCACAAACTCGTCCATCGACTCTTGCGTCATCAGCAAGCCATTGGCGGGCAGATGGACCAGCACCGGACACATGGGCCGCCAACTGCGCACCTCGGGGTTGGCCATTCCCCCGCCATAAAACGAAGCGGCTGCAAAAACTTGGGGCATGGTGGACGCGGCTTGCCAGGCGAGCAAACCGCCCCAGCAAAAGCCCACGATGCCCACTTTGCCCTGAGGGATCTGGCCCTGGGCCCAAGCGACCACCGTCTGGATGTCCAGCATCGCGCGGCTTGAATCCACCGGCTGCAAAGGCTTGACCAATTGCTCTCCCGAGAAACCCATCTGGTATTGGTACCCATGGTCTTGCCCCGCCCGGCCTCGGCCAAATAGCGACGGCGCCACCACCAGGTAGCCTCTGGCCGCATGCTCGTTGGCCAAGGCACGAATCCGTTGGCTCAGTCCGGGCATCGGGTTCGCATGTGCACTGGAATGAACGCGGTTGGGCGATCTGGCATCCATCTCATGCAAAAGGATCAAGGCCCCTCTTGGGGGGCTTGGAGGGTGCGCTACAAACGCCCGGAATCGGTGCTTGTCTGGCGATGTGAATTCGGCATATTGGCCTGTGCGGGTGGTCATCGATCAACGCGATTGCGCTTTGTTGCCATAAGGGCAGTGGTTAGGGCGCGGTCCCACTTGGGGGTGCAGGCGGCAGGTGTTAGGTCGCTTGTCGTAAACGCTGCAGCGGCGCGTCTTGGCATCGAGAAATTGGCAGTCGCCACTGGCGCGGCGCGCCAGACTAAAGATGCTGTTCTTGAAGTTGAAGTGCTCGATCAGACCCGCTTTGGACAGGCGCTTGGCAATTTGCTTGGGATCTTCGTGCTCGGCCTCAAAAGGGTCTACCAATTCCAGCCGCACCAGGTCGGCCATCTTGACCTCGACCGGCATGGTGCAGCAATTGGCCGCGCAGGTGTCGCACAAACCGGCTTTGTAGCGGGTCCAAGTTTCGCAACGGTCAACATCAACAACGGCAATGGGAGATCTCATGGCATGGATTATCCGGGATGCGATGCTTCAGGCCGCTTGCGCCTGGCCCCAGTAATGAAAAGTCATGGGCCGCGGCCCTGCCAGATAGGCCGATTGGGTTTGGGCCTCAAAGCCTGCCTCTTGCAGCAAGGCGGGGATGTCGCGCCCCAGCTGACAACCACCGGCCAAAGGACCCCAGAGGGGCTGCAAGCGCTCTTGCCAGCGGCGCACGTTCGCGTCAGGGGCACGGCCATGTTCGCAAAACAACAACTGACCACCCGGGACCAACACCCGGCGCATCTCGCGCAGGGCCTGCGCAGCATCGGGAATGCTGCACAGGGTGTAGGTGCAGACCACGGTGTCAAAGCTGGCGTCTTCTGTGGGCAGCTGCTCGGCCGACAGGCCCATCAACTCGACCTGAATTCCCACTTCGCGGCTGCGCTTTTGCGCCAAGCGGTGCATCTGCATGGCCGGGTCCACGCCCACCAAACGCGTCACGCGGCTGCGGTCATAAAACCCCAAGTTGCGCCCGGTGCCCATGCCAATCTCCAAGACACGGCCCTGCGCTTGGGGCACCAGTTGGCGGCGTTGCTTTTGCACCATCGGCAAGCCGCAGGCCATGTCGATCAGGTAGGGCAACACCACGCAGTCATACCAATTCATGGCGAGCTCCTTTTTCAAAAATTCGCCTCAAAGGTGAGAAGAGGGCCCGAAAATCATTATCGCTTTAGCAAGTCATGCCGAATGGCCGTGTTTGGCATTTGAATGTGTTCAAAAAACATCCGCCCTGCATTTCGCAACTCAGACTCGCGTTCAAATCGCCGTCCAAACAAAATTTCACCCAAATTGACACCCAAACCCACAAAATGCTGACGTGAGCGCACCATCCCCGCATCGCGTTCAACTTTGGAAAAACCACGAGCGAAATATCCCGTCTGGAGTTCCAAGAAACGCAGCGGCGTATCACGCAAGGCATCCACACCCGAAAGCTTCAAGGCCATCACGTACTTCTGCCCAGGGTAATCGGACAGTGGGCGAAAGCCTTTATAGCCAGACGACTGGTACTCCAACCGAAAATCCAAAAGATCATGCACTTTGGGGTTCACCGCCCTTGCATATGACAAACCTGAACCCAGCAGATTCATGGCCACATCTTCACGCGCAAAACCATGGTCATTGGAGAAGCCATCAAACACCTCCACATACAGCATGATGGCCTGTGTCGTCAGCACGGCACTCAAAGCAGCTTGCTCAACAGGCCGCCCCTTGCGCACCAAACGGTCGGTCAATACATTGTTCATCGCATAGCTGGAAAAAGCATGGCCCAGTTTGTCGGCCCCTCCAGAACTTGTGTTGTCCCCAAACCAGCCTTCCGGATTAAATTTGAATTTTTTGCTGCTGCCCCAATCCCAGCTGTAAGCGCCTAAAGCCGTTACTCCCGCGACGATGGTGCCGGTCTCCCACGATATGGCAGAAACATCATCTTTCCATTCGGACCAAATCCCCGAGCTTTGGGCGATGGCCATTTGAGCGCCAAGCAAAACAGGCAACAGCGCTGCCTTTTTGAAAAACGATTCCATTTTTCCTCCATGAATTTGAGCATGCAATTTTTTCAGCCGTCACCAAACATCAGCGGTCAAGGCGATCAATGGGTCACCTTACAGTTTCTTGATCTGTGAGGGCCGATTCAGCTGTTTTGATTGGCCCGCCCAAACAAACAGCTAGCGAGACTCATCCGGACTTAGCGCCTTGGCACCTGATTGCTGTTCAACCTGAGTTCGGATCCGTTCGATCGCCAGCAACAGATCCGCCTCGCCCCTGAACACATGAGGGGCACACAAAGTACCGCAACCTCGCACCCGTTCAGCCAACCAGTTCGGCATCGTCACTTCCCAATCGAACAAGGTCTCAAACGACAAGCCCGTGGACTGATTCAACTCACGCCAATCGGGCAATTGAAAAGCCCACGCAAGCGAGGCGCGGTCTGCTGCCAGGGCAGCACTGTCTGCACATCGAAGGTCCTTCACCAACCAGGGGCGTTTAGGCTCTGCCCCTTGCAATCCGGTGTCCAGATCACGCCGCAATGTCTGACCGCTACTCCACCACAGGCCTTGCGAACGCGCCAATGCCTGGTTTTGGCAGTCCTGGTCTACAGGCACCAGGGCTGCCATCGCCAAACCCAGCTCTCGGGTGACTGCCTTATTCCAATCCTCCTGCAAGTGAGGATTAGCTGTGCTCAGCGCGCCCGCGCCGACGAGTGCAGCCAACACATGCGAGCTGGTGTCATCCCAGGTGAATGCCGAGCGGATTTCCTGAATTGGCGGCACGATCATTTGCCCATGCCAGGACCCAATTTCGTGCCATGTACTGATACTGGTCGCCAGACGCTGCGCCAAAATCTTGGCCGCCTCCTGCGCCAGCAATAGACGCCTGGACTCGGGAATTTCCGTCCATTTTTTGGGCGCTCGGAAGCTCATCTGGTAATCCATGCCCAACCAACTCCAGCGCAACGGCGGCGCCATTGAGAGGTCTGTAGCCATTAACCGATCCAGCGTGACCAGATAAACGTAGCGCACCCAATCGATGGTTGAACGCACATGCGCCATGTCGATAAAGCCAGCATGTCGCGTGTAAACAATGCCCCGAGAGACTTCGTCCGAGTCATCGCCCAGACCCGGCATGGTTTGGTACCGGTGAGTGCCCAAGTTAACGGGTTGCTCCAGCGCCACGTAAAACGTCAGGCCCGGATACGGGAGCCCACCCACGCGAATTCGCGGAGTGCTCAATTCCTGCAGTCCTGTGGCACAACCCGAAAGGCAAAAAGCCAAAAAGCTCATGACCACCCAACTTAGCCAACGCATCTCTGCCCCTTATGTGTCACAACCGTCATCACTTGACCTCAGGCGCTGACCAACCCGCCTGCCCGCACAACGAGATGGCCAACCCCGCAAACCCGCATAGCCCTGCACCGAAGGGTGTGGCTGGTACCTGCTGGCCAAAGTGCAAGGCCCGGCAACGGTCAAAAAGTAGTCGTAGGCCACGGGCTTGTGCGAAGCCCTGAGGTACTGAAAGTGCAAGTTGAACTTGTCTTTTTTGACCTTGCGGTAATCGTCGGGCGCAAACATGTCGGCAAACTTGGGGTTGAGCACCTTCAGCGACACACCCTCGGGTACAGGCGCCACACCACAGGCCGCCAGCGGGTCCTGCAAGGCAAAGCAGCAGCCGTCGGGCGGGGCAGAAAAATCGATCCAACTCAGGCCCCTGGCCTTGGCAATCGTCTGCAACTCACTGCGAAAACTGCGCGCGACCGGCAGTGTGCCCAGCGCGGGCAACCACTGGCCCAGCGTCAAAAAAGACAGCTTTGTTTTTTGCCGTGCGATCTCCGGGTTCAGCGCCAGGGCCTTGCCCAATATCGAGGCCGCCATGCTGGCCCCCGAGCTGTGCCCCACCAACAGCACCTCGTCATAGCCACCCAGCAACACCTTGTCCACCAAGGTGCGGGCATGGGCCTTAAGGCGTTGCTCAAGCTCCGGCGTCTTGCCCTGGGCCTGCAGCGCATTGAAGGCGTAACTGCGCATCATCCAGTACATGCTGTAACGCGCTTCGAGATGCCTACCCAGCATCCAGACCGCGCCCGAAGCGGCCAAGCCCGCCAAAGCCGCCAGCCACCAAGCGCCCCCCAAGGCCTGGGCCAGCCAGGCACTCCACAGGCCCGCCACAGGCGAGCCCAGCATCAACATCAACACCAATAAAAAAGGCAAGGTCAGCGCCACCACCGGAGGCCACGACAGGGTGTACATGCGCCAAAGCGCGCCACAACGCAGGTTAAACGCAGTGGTGGTGACAATTTGCCACCAGAGTTTGGGCATCGAGCGTGTCCAATGCGCACGCACAATGTCGTCCCAGCCCAGAAATTCGTAATGCGTGTGCACGGCCTGGCCATCCACACTTGATTCCAACGGCCATGCCCAATTGCCGTTGGCCTGCCGCTTGCGTGGCCCAAGCTCCAGGCTCCAACCATCTTGCTGACTTTGTTGCTGGCCCTCGGTGCCCAGCATGGCGTGGTAATGCGACGCGCCCTTGGGGTCAAAACCGCTCACATACAAAACGCAACGGCGTTTAACGGCGCAGCCGTCTTCGTGCTCAGTGGGCTCGGCTTGCATCAAAAAATCGTTTGCCGGTGCAAACCCTTTTCCAGCACCAAGTCCACCAAAGGCTGCTCACGCTTGTTGGCACGCTGGCAATGGTTTTTCTGAAAAACATCGGTGAGGCGGATGATCACCTTGGCCCAGCGCTTGTGCCGCACCCTCCAGGCGTGCGAGGACACGCTCTCCCACGCATACCCGTTGAACACCGTGGCATTGACAAAATGGTCCAGCGCCCGCACCCCCGCTCTGCCTCGCGCATTGGGCCCAAAAAAGCCGACCCACACCAAAATCAAGTAACCCAAAATGGCCATGGGAACCACCGCCGTCATCAATACAAAACCCGCCAAACGTTCCTTCATGCGGCCTCTCTCCTGAAAATTTTCACCCGCACACCATTGGCCGAGCGGATGGTCAAACGGCCCACCGGCATCGGCACAAAGCCCGGCACGGGCTCCAAACGAAAACGCCCCACCAGCGAAGACAAAATCAGCGCCGCCTCTTGCAAGGCAAACGCCGTGCCCAAGCACACACGCGGCCCCATGCCAAAGGGCAAATAAGCCTCACGCAAAGCATCGCGTGAGGCATCCTCTGCATACCGGTCCGGGTTGAACGCATCCGGGTCCTGCCAGATTCCAGGGTGGCGCTGCAGCAACCAGGGCGAGACCACCACGCTGGCACCCTGCGGCACCAGCTTGTCGCGCATCGGGCAAGCCTGTGCAGCCTCTCTTGAGAAAAAGCCCACCGGCGGAAACAAGCGCAAAGCCTCCCTGAACACATGCCAAGTCAGCGTCAGCGACTTCATGTCGGTGTGCTGCGGCTCGCGTTCGCCCAAGACCTGATGCACCTCGTCGTGCATGCGCTGCTGAATGTCCGGGCTGTGGGCCACCAAATGACACGCCCACGACAAGGCACTGGCCGAGGTTTCGTGCCCCGCCAAAAAAAGCATGGCCACCTGATCGACCAAGGCGTCAAAGCTGAACGGCTCGCCCGTCTGTGGGTCCCGCGCGGCCATGAACGCCGCCAAAATGTCCACCGGCCCATCGGTCTGCCCGCGCCCAACCGCCTCGTAACGCGGGCGGATCAAGCTGGCCAGCAAGCCCCGAATTTCTTGTGCGGCACGCCGACTGCGCCAAGCGTCCCAGGGCCACACCAACCACTTCAAACCAAAAAGCGAAGGCAGCGTCAAGCGCGGCACCAGGGCCTGAAACTGCGCAAACGCGGTAAACACCCGCTTGGCATCCGGCCCCTCCATAGGCAGCGAAAAAATGGTCCGAAAAATGATGTCGGCGGTGACATGTGTCATCTCCAGCTCCACATCGTGTTCGGCCCCATCGGGCAGCGCCTGCAAGCGCTGCAGCATCTCCTGCGTGGAAGCGCGCATGGCGCCAAAGGCCACATTCACCCGGGCCTGCGCAAAGGCCGGGTTCATCATCTGGCGCTGACGCGCCCACTGCTGGCCATTGGTCGTGAAAATGCTCTCACCCAGCAAAGGCTTCAAGGCATCGCCCAGCAACTGGCTTTTGGGGAACTGCTGCGCCTCTTGGTCCAGCACCTGGCGCACCAGCGCAGGCTCATTGACCATGTACAAATCCAGACCGGGCAAATGCACCTCACCCATCTTCATCTTGTAGCTGCGCTCGTACAAAGCATCCAGCCAAGATTTACGGGCGCTGAAAAACAAACCCAGCCACGAGGCCTTGCGCGCACGCGGCTTCGGATAAACCGGGCAAAAATGCTGCGACGGCTTGTCCGCTATTTTTTCCACACACGTTCCTTCAAGCGGCCAGGGCCCGCCGTCAAATCAAAAAAATCGTAACCACCCGGCACCTCGCCGCTCATCAAATACTGCAAATGCATCCGGCGCTTGTCCCGACGAAGCTGCAAATAACGCGCTGGCTCGAACAAGGTATGAAACCGGGGCGACACCATGGCACGCGGATTGAGCCCCGGCTGCTGCAGGCACAGCGCCACCGGGTCAGCCAAAGCAAAACTGCCCCAGTCCGTGGGCGAAGAAATGTCCACCCAAAAGACCTGCTGCGCTTGCGCCACCTGGGCCAGCTCTTGCCTGAAACCATCCGCCTTCGGCATCAAACCCAACAAAGGCATGCAATGACCCAGCGTGAGCAAGGCCAGCGGCGCTTGCTTGGCCGCAGGCTCAGCCAAAGCCCTGGCCACCACGCTCACGCTCAACATGCTCCCCACGCTGTAGCCCACCAGCAGCACCTCATCCACCTCGGGATCTTGCAGAACTTCCTGCAAACGCCTGGCCATGCTGTCCAAGCGCTCGTCCAGCCACGGCATGCGCGAACGCGCCCAGCGGTCGGCGAAGCGGTAAATGCGCAACAACCACGTCGTGTTCCAGCGCCGCTCAAGTCGCCACGCGACGGCCAGCACAACACCCGCCACCGAAGCGGCCACCCCAGCCGCCACCCCGCCGGGCAAAACAGCCTGCACTCCGCCCCACGCCAGAGCAGCCAACAAAATCCCCAAGCCCACCACCGCCAGCCAGCACATCCCCGGCCAGGCCAGCGAAAACAGCGTCATGGGCGCAACCTGCCCCACCTTCAGCAAGGCCCGCCCTGAGGCCAGCGCATGCACATAGGCCATCACCGAGCCAACCAAGACCTGCCAAACCCCCTGGGGCCACTCGCGGCGCACCAAGTCGTCCCACCGCAGATGCTCGACGGTCGTGTTGACATCGGGCTGCGAGTCCTTGCCAATCGCCCTTACTTGCCAGGCATCGTTGCCCGAAGCCAAGCGCTTGCGCGGCCCCACCTCGTAGGTCCATGCCCCCAAAGCTCCCTGCAGGGCAGACTCGCGCTGGTAAAGCCCGTGGTAGTACGACGCCCCCTTGGGGTCAAAGCCCGCCACAAAAAGCACATGCCGCCTGCGCACCGTCATGCCGACAAGGCCTCCACCGCCAAACACGCCTGCTCATGAAACCCGGCCACATCCATCTGCAGGGCCACCGCTCGAGCACGCTGGCCCCATGCAGGCTGGGCCAGCAAGCTGCGCACCACCGCCGAAAGCGTCTGCGCATTCACACGGGCCATGGGCAAAGACAACCCCACCCCCAAATGCTCCAGCCGCATCGCATTGTCAAACTGGTCATAAGCGCTGGGCAAAACCACCTGCGGCACCCCGGCCCGCAAGGCCTGAGCGCAAGTGCCCACGCCGCCGTGGTGCACCACCGCCAGGGCGCGGCCCAGCAACAAAGAAAAAGGCGCATAGGGTGCGCTGCACAACTGCCCATCGTCTATGGTTGGCGCCATGGGCCCCAGCAAAATGCCGCGCCTCCCCAACGCCTTGCAAGCGGCCATGGCCGCCTCGTAAAAATCGGCCGCAAAACGCTGCGCCGTGCCCGGCATGAACACCAGCGGCGCTTCACCTTGCTGCAAAAACGCGTCCACATGCGCAGGCAAGCCCTCGGCCACATCGTTCTCGTACAGCATGAATCCGGCATGCCGAACCCGTGCGGGCCAATCACCCGCCCGCGCAAACCAATCCGGAAACAGCGCCAGCCCCGCATCGGGCGAATGCATCCATTCGCCGAACACCGGCACCTGCAAAGGCGGCAAACCCGCCAAACCCCGCAACAAGGCCACATCCTGGCGCACCAAGGGCTCCAGCTTCACGCGGTCCAGCACACGCCAAAGCCCCGCCACCGCCCACGAAGGCACCCCAGCCGGCACACGCCAAGCCGCCACAGTCACGGGCCAGCGCGTGCTGCGCAACATGGTCGCCGCCGTGTACACCGACAGCAAAGGGGTGCCCCAGCGCTCGCTGACCACGCGTGCGGCCAGCACAAAAGGCGGGGCCACCAGCGCGTCTACCCCCTCGTGCACCAAACGGGTCAAAGCCTCGTAAGCGGGCTGCATCACCGGGCGCAACAAATACCGCCACATCACCCCCAAACCATCCACCGCATGCCACAGCTTGGGATGCGCCAGGGTCTGCTCGTAATCCTCGGTGCGGCCCACTGGCACAAAACGCAAACCCGCCTCTACAGCCTGCGCCTCAAACACCGGCAAGCTCAGCAGCACCACCTCGTGGCCACGCCGCTGCAAAGCCTGGCCCAGCGCCAGCAAGGGGTGAACATCGCCCGCACTGCCAAAAGTCATCAGCGCCAGCTTCACAACCCATCCTTCACAAGCCATCCTTCATAAACGGGCCAACCAAGGACGCAGCCATTTGCGCCACCACGCATGGTGCGAACCGGCACGCGCCTGCCGCGCGGCCAACACCGTCAAAGCCTGTTCCACCTCGCAAGGGCTGCCCGTTGCGGGATCGATGTAGGTCGGGTATAGCAACAAGGCGGCAGCCACCAACTCATCGAGCGCCAGCCGCCGGGTCCGCCGCGCATGCGGCTGCGTGTCCACGGTCAAGCCCCAGCCGGCATAAAACGGGTGACCATGGCAATGCACAGCCTTGCCCCTGAGCAAGGCCTCAAAACCTGTCAACGAGGTGATCACATGCACCTCATCCACAAGCTCCAGAATCTGGTGCATATTGCCCTCTCGCAGCAGCTCATCGCAATGGCGGCGAGCATCGTGCTCGTTATGCCCCGACCCGCGCAAACCCGCCACCACATCCGGGTGTGGCTTGTACACCAACCAGGCATCAGGCCTGAGCGCCCGCACCCGCTGAAGCAACTCCATGTTGCTGCGCACATCCAGCGCCCCCCAGGCAATGGACGCATCGGTCTCGACCTGCCCCACCACCAACACCACCGGCCGCCCCTGTGAAGCAGGCCGCCAAACTTGCCCGGGCAAGTTGTACTTGGTGACCCCCGAGGCCACCAGCCGCTGACGCAAACACCGCGCCCGCTCCAGCGCCGCATTGCTCCACTGCCCCGTCTGCAGCAACACCTCCAGCCGACTCGGTCGGGTGGCGTCGTAGTAAATCCCCAAATCGTCCAGCACCCAAGACAGAGGCCGAACCAAGTCGGCCCCCAAACCCACCGAGCGCACAAAACCATCCTCGAAGCGGTACACCTTCACACCCTCGGGCAGGCCCACCGGCGCAGGCGAACTGCCCCACAACAGCAAACTCGCGCCCGCACTCAGCTGGCTGGCCTGCCGCACAAAGCGCACATCCTGCCGCTGGGCAAACGCCCGCACCAAGGCCCTCTTGCGCCAAGAAAACCCGTACGCAAACACCACTGCGTCCAAAGGCCTCAAGGCAGCCGCTCCAAAAAGTCCTCAACCACCTCAAAATGATCAACCCAAGTGGGTGCCCGCCATGCCCGCAAGCGATCCAACTGGGCCAAACGCTCGGGGTGTTGGCTGTCGGTATAAGCCATCACGGCGCGCAGCCAACCCACGCCATCAAGCGGCGACACCCACTGCGGCACATCCGCCGCAAACTCCCCAAACACCGGCAAATCGCTGGCAATGACGGGCACACCCGCCATCAAAGCCTCGGCCAGAGGCATGCCATAACCCTCGGTGAAAGACGGAAACAACAAAGCCTGCGCATGCGCCAAATAAGCCGCCAGCTGCGCATCGCTGCAGCGGCCCACCTCGTGCACATGCCCGTGCAGTGCGCTGCAGCGCTCCAGCATGTCCACCACGTTTTCGCACTCCCAGCCGCGCTGGCCAATCACCACCAGGTGCGGCGCATCCGGCCCCAGCAAACCCACCAACTCGCGCCACACATACAACAACAGCCCATGGTTTTTGCGCGGCTCGATGGTGCCCAGCACCACAAAATAAGGCGCAGCCATGGGCCGCTTGGGCGCATCGGGCTCAGGCAAAGCGGCAGGAGCCAACAGCGCCACCACAGCCGGGGGCATGGGCAAACCCTGCTGCTGCGCAAAGACCGCCAAGCTGTCCAAAGTGGCCTGCGAATTGGCCACCACCCCCGCCCCCACTTGCAGCGCCAAACGCATGCGCTGCGTGTGGGCCTGCGTCTCGCCCTCGCGGCAATACTCGGGGTGCGTGATCGGAATCAGGTCGTGCACAAAAAACACCGGCTTCTGGCGCGTTTTGTGCAGCCACTGCGCAAAGCCCGGGCGGTCCAACTCCGAATGCCCCAAATAAAAAGCCGCCCTGCCCTTCGCATCTTGCGAAGGCCAAGGCGGCACACAGGCCCGCGCAATCAAGCGCCCAAGTTGCCACGAAAAATCAGCCGGTGGGTTCTGCACCAAAGCAAACAATGCCTGCGACTCGGCCTGCGGCACCAGCCGCCGCCAAGTGCCCTTTTGCAGCACCGCCTGCGCCTGGCTGCCCCAGCGCGCCACATAAGCCAAAATCACCCGATCCACCCCGGTGGGCAAACGCCCTTGCCCGGCGCGGCCCAGGAGGCGACTGATGTCAATCAGCACAAGCGCGCCTCAGTAAACATGATGGAAGATCAAAAACCCGCTTCTTTCTGATGCCGCACCGCCAAAATGATCACGTACTGCCCATCCAAACGGTATCTGGCTACGTACCCACTGTCGCCGAAATCGATGATCCAGTCGCGAAACTCATCGTCCATGTCCGGAGCGGGCCTGCCCATGCCAGGCTGCAAAGAAAGCACTTTCAAGTCTTGACGAATGGCCTTAATCGCCCGTGTTGCCGCATCCTGATTCCTAAGGGCCAAAAATCGATAGAGCCTGTGCACATCAAGCAGGGCCTGGGGCGACCAAATCAGTTGTGGCATGCTGGCGGATCAAGGTCGTTGCCCTGCTCCAACTGAGCCAACCAGGCATCCGCTTGGTCAGCCGGAACATGCTGATTGTTGGCTCGAAAGGTCACCCAGGCTTGAAGGGCATCCTGACGAAACGCCTCTCTCT
>JBIKHW010000044.1:0-14331 GCA_044361935.1 Limnohabitans sp.
AATGTGGCTTCGTCGAGTTTGACGCGCATTTGCATGCCTTGGGCCTTGAGCACCGTGCCTTGCACCGAGCCCACACCCACGGTGTAGACACGCACCCCCAGATCGGCGGCCACTTGGGCCATTTTGAGGGGATCTGGCCCTGCATTGCCTTGGCCATCGCTGAGCAGCACGATGGCGGCAGCGCTGTTGGAGCCGGGTGGCGCTTTGGGCAGGCTGATCGGCTGTCGTGGCGCAGCGCCCGATGCTGGCGCCGTTGGGGCCGGTGTGGGTCCACCCAGAGGTGCTCCTGTGGATGGGTGTGGGCTGGCTTCGCCATCGATGAGGCCACGCACGTCCAGACCCGAGCCGGGCAGCATGGCATGCAGCGCAATCACGATGCCGCTGCCCAAGGCCGAACCCGGCTGCAGGCTCAGCTGTTCGATGGCCTGGATGACCAGATCGCGCTGGTCGGTGGGTGCCTGCACCAAGGCCGCCGCCCCGGCCACGCTGACCACGCCCAATTTGACCTGGCCAGGTTGTCCCAGCACAAAGCTTTTGGCAGCGGCCTGTGCCGCTTCGATGCGGCTGGGTTGCACATCGGTGGCCCGCATGCTGCCCGAGCTGTCGATGGCCAGCATCACGGTGTCGATGCGGCTGGGCAAGAGCAAGATGGCCTGCGGCCTGGCCATGGCCAACAGCAAGCCCGCCAGACCCAGCAGGACCAGCAGCGCTGGCGCGTGACGGGTGAGCCGCAGCTGGGCCACACCGGTGACCATGCTGGCCGAGGGCCATGCACGTTGCACGCCACGGCGCTGCCAGGCGATGTACAGGATCAGCCAAAGCGGCAAGCTGGCCAGCAGCCACAGCAGGCGTGGCCAGACGAACTGGATCGAGTGCCATTCAGGCATGAACGCTCCTGGTCTGACGGGGCGGTGGGGCGCTCGCCGGGGCTGCACGACCACCTGTGCTCAACTGGCTGGCGCGTTTGCGCAGTTGAGCAAACCGCAGCAGGGCCTGGTCCAGCGCTTCGTCGGTGTTCAACTCCAGGCAGTCCACACCGGCTCGGCCCAGGCTGTCCAGCAATGCCGCTTCACGGTCTTGGGCGTTTTGTGCAAAACGCTGGCGGAACGCCGCATCGTTGCCATCCACCAGCAGTTGTTCACCCGACTCTGCATCTTGCACCAGCAGCATGCCGGTGCTGTCAGGCCAGGCCATCTCCAGCGGGTCGCGCAGGCGCACGGCCACCACTTCATGGCGTCTGGCCAATTGGGCCAGCGGTCTTTCCCAGCCGGCTGGGCTGATGAAGTCCGACACCACAAACACGGCCGAGCGGCGCCTGAGCACCGACTGGGCCTGCACCAGCCAGGGCCCCAGCGGGCTGGTCTGCACAGCTTGGGCATGGGCTGGGGGCGGGGCAGCGTTGAGCATTTGGTGCACGATGTGCAGCAAGTGGCGTCTGCCAGAGCGAGCGGGCACCACGCAGTGGGCGCTCGGTTGCCCAGTGAACAGCATCAGCCCCACGCGGTTGCCGTGTTGGGACAGCAGCTTGGACAGCACGGTCACGATTTTGCAAGCCAGCTCGCGCTTGCTGGTGGAACCCGAGCCGAAGGCCACGGAGGCAGACAGGTCCAGCACAAACCAGGCGGCGATTTCCCGGTCTTCCTGGTGTTCACGCACATAGGGCGTTTGCATGCGGGCGGTCACGTTCCAGTCGATGTGGCGCACGTCGTCGTGCGCTTGGTATTCGCGCAGATCGGCCAGCACCAGGCCACTGCCACGAAACAGGCTTCGGTAGTCGCCTTGCAGCTGACCATCGAGCCGTTTGAGCACGGTCCACTCCAAGCGCTGCAGCCACTGCTCGGCATCGGGCACAGCCGTGTCGGCACGCGGCGAGCCCGAGACCAAGGCCTCGGGCTGGCCCGGGCTGGCTGTGGCCTCAGTTGGTTTTTTGCGCAGAAAGCTGAACATGGCGGTCCAGTGGTTTATCGGGGGCGGGGACGGCCTGCAGGATTTTCAGGATCAGTGCATCGGCCGTCATGCCGTCAGACAAGGCTTCGTACGACAGCACCAGGCGGTGGCGCAGCACATCGGGCACCAGGTCGATCAGGTCTTGCGGCAGGGCGTAGGGTCGCCCGCGCAAGAAAGCCAGGGCCCGTGCGCCTTCGATCAGGGAGATGGTGGCACGGGGGCTGGCACCAAATGTCAAATAGGGCGCCAGTTCGGGCAAGCCACAGCGCACCGGATCGCGCGTGGCGGCCACCAGCTTGACTGCGTACTGCACCAGGGCCGGGTCCACATAGCCTTGGCGGCACTGCGCTTGCAGTGCCATGAGTTGCGCTGTGTCGGCCACAGCCGCCGCAGTGGGGGGCATGCCGGTCACGCGTTGCACGATCACGAACTCTTCTTCCTCGGTGGGGTAGCCCACCAGCACTTTCATCATGAAGCGGTCCACCTGCGCTTCGGGCAAGGGGTAGGTGCCTTCGGTCTCGATGGGGTTTTGCGTGGCCATGACCAAAAAGGGGCGGGGCACCGCATGGGTTTCCCCCGCAATCGTCACTTGCCGCTCTTGCATCACTTCGAGCAAGGCGCTTTGCACTTTGGCAGGGGCGCGGTTGATTTCATCGGCCAGCAGCAAGTTGGCAAACACCGGCCCCAGCACGGTGCTGAACTCGCTGCTTTTCTGGTTGTAGATGCGGGTGCCCACCAAGTCGGCGGGCAACAAGTCAGGGGTGAATTGAATCCGCTTGAAGCTGCCGCGCACGGCTTGAGCCAAGGTGTTGACGGTGAGGGTTTTGGCCAAGCCCGGCACGCCCTCAATCAACAAGTGGCCTTGCGCCAAGATGGCCACCAAGATGCGTTCAAGGAAAGCATCTTGGCCGACCACCACACGTTTGACTTCGTACAGCACACGCTCCATCAACGCGGCATTGACGGTCGCGTTGTCGCCAGAGCTTGGGGGTGTCTGGCCCTGGTTCCATGCCAATTCAGAGGGGTTCATGCACAAAGCCTTTCAAGATCGGTTGGAGCAGAAAAATCAGAATGGGGACACGCCCATGCCGCCACCCGCACTTTCGATGGTGGCGGCAAACACGATGCCGATGAAGGTGCGGGCGGCGGTGGGGTTGAGGATGGCGGTGACGATGCCCACCACTTCGCCAGCCATGTTGATGAGTGGCCCGCCCGAGTTGCCGGGGTTGGCGGCGGCATCGGCCTGGATGAGGCCGCGCATCATGGTTTTGCCCTCGGAGCCGAACGACCGGTTCAGGCCCGAGACCACACCCGCCGAGACCGAGGGTCCGATGCCAAATGGAAAACCAACCGCCACCACTTCGTCACCGGGTTGCAGGTTTTGGCTGCTGCCCAGCGTAGCGGGCTGCAGGTCGTCGGGCAGGCGCTTGGCTTTGATCACGGCCAGATCGTTTTCGGGTTGCACGCCGATCACCAGTGCCTCCGATTCCGTTCCATCGGCAAAAGTCACCTGGATGCGTTTGGCGCCTTGCACCACATGCAAGTTGGTCAGGATGACGCCTTCTTCCGAGATCACCACACCGGAGCCCACACCACTGTCTTGCAGCTCACCCTTGGGGTTTTTCTTGTTTTCGTCTTGGGTGCGCACATGCACCACCGAGGGTGCAATCAGCTGCGCAGCGCGGGCAGCGCGTGAGGGCAAGTCCTGTGTGTTCAAAGTGTGCAGCACTGCTGCGTTGATGTCGTCCTGTGTCAGCCGCTGCGGCGAGCCGACTTGCCGGTTCAGAGCCCAAGTGAGCGTGGCGGTGAGCAGGGCGCACAGCAGCAACGCGGCCCAAAGCGGTAAGCGCTGGGTGCTGAGAATGCTGCGGGAAGCCGATGGTGTTGAAGAGGTGGAGGGGGGCGTTGCGGCCTGCGCAGGCAGTCTGTCAGCGCCCTGTGCAGAGGGCTTTCGGCTGTAGAGTGCGGTGCGTTTCATCTTTGTTGGCGCCTTCGGTGATACAGTGGCTAGACTTCATTGCACGCCACACAACATGCACTTTATCTGGCCCGAGCTGCTTTGGCTATTGCTGTTGATCCCCCTGTTGGTGGTGGGGTACATCCGGGCTTTGCGCCGCAAGCGCACCGCGGTGGTGCGTTATTCCAGTTTGGACTTGATTCGTCCCGCTTTGGGTCCGGGGCACCGGATCCGCAGGCACATCCCGCCCGCTTTGCTGTTGTGCGCCCTGACGCTGGTGTTGTTGGGCACCTCTCGGCCCAGTGCCCGGATCTCTTTGCCTGCCGACTACCTGACCCTGGTGTTGGCCATGGACGTCTCGCGCAGCATGCTGGCCGAAGACGTGCCGCCCAGCCGCATCGTCGCTGCCCAGCAGGCGGCCAAATCCTTTCTAGAGGAACTGCCGGGCCATGTGCGGGTGGCCGTTGTGTCTTTTGCGGGCAACGCTCAGCTGGTGCAGGGCGTGACGGACGACAAAGAAGCTTTGCTGGCCGCCATCGATGGTTTTCAGTTGCAGCGCGGCACCGCCACCGGCAGCGGCTTGTTGGTCTCACTCAACACCTTGTTGCCCGAATCGGCCATTGATCTGGAGACGGTGTTGTACGGTGCCGAGTTCAAGGCAGGCAGCTTGGTTGCGCAGGGGGGCGGCTTGGCAGGACGGTCGCTGGACCAGCGCCCGGCGCCTGCCGCTGCCGAGGTTCCCAAGGCCGTGCCTGTGGGTTCGTACACGGCTGGAGCCGTGATTTTGTTGTCAGACGGGCGTCGCACCACAGGTCCGGATCCGGTGGAGGTGGCCAAGTGGGCGGCTTCCAAAGGGGTGCGTGTCTACACCGTGGCCTTTGGTACGCCGAATGGTTTCATACCCGGTTTTGAAGGTTTTTCTTTTTACGCCAAGGTCGATGAAGAGGCCTTGCAAAAGGTGGCCGAGACCACGGGGGCCGAATTTTTCAGGGCGGCCAACGCCAATGACCTGGCCATGATTTACCAGCACCTGTCGTCCAAGTTCACCTTGGAACGTCGCGATACAGAAATCACCGCGCTGATGGCAGCGTTGGCGAGCATTTTGGTGCTGTTGGCCATGGGTTTGTCCATGCGCTGGTTCCGCCACTGAAGTCGTGTTTCAGCACGCACACGGGGTGGGTCATGCCCAACCCCGCGTGGGGTGAGTCGCCGAAGCTCAGTCCTGCTTGAGCCGTTCGTTTTGCGGAAACATAAACTTTTTGGCGTCCGCGTCCATCTCGGTCTTGAAGGTGTATTGGGCTTTGAAGGCTTCGGCGCGTTGGGCTGCTGGGCGGGCGTTGACCAAATCCAGCAGGCGTTTGATGTGGGGGTATTGCGTCCAGGTGGCTTCACCCGTGCCCAACACAAAAGGCAGCAGGCGGGCCCAGCCCCACAGGGCCATGTCCACCACGCTGTAGTGCTCGCCCAGCATGTAGGTGTTGTTGGCCAAGTGTTTTTCCAGCACGGTCCAGTGGCGGTGGGCTTCAAAATCGTAGCGGTTCAGGGCGTACTCTTTGGGCTCGGGTGCGACATTTCGAAAGTGCACCGACTGCCCAGAAAACGGCCCGATGCCGCTGGCGATGAAGAGCAACCATGACAGCGCCGCGCCGCGCTCTTTGCCCTGTGCGATGCCGGGCATGAATTTTTGCTCACGGTCGGCCAAGTACAACAAGATGGCGTTGCTGTCGAACACGGTCACGTCGCCATCGGTGATGGCGGGCACTTTGGCGTTGGGGTTGACGGCCAAAAAGGCGGGCGCAAATTGTTCGCCCTTGCGCGTGTCCACCGGCACGGCCTCAAAAGGCAGCCCCAGCTCTTCGAGCAGCAGGGCGATCTTCATGGGGTTGGGGGCTGCGTTGAAGAAAAATTTCAGCATGAGTGCGTTCCATCCAAAGAGGTTGAAGGTTTGTGGTGACAGGCCAGGTGTTCGCGGCCCAAGATTAAACAGCCACAAGTGTCTCCCAGACCAGGCACTCTGCGGGCAGGCATTCAGTCATGTGTGTGACTCAGCGGGCCGCGCTTTGTTGTTACGTTCGCCCCTCGCTTGGGGCTTGTTGGCTGTTCGGGTTTGTTCAGCAGGTGCTTGTGCCCGAGCGTTGATGCCCCCCTTTTTTGCAGGAACGTTTCATGACCGAACGATTGGCCCAGATCCGCTATGACGAATTACCCGCCGAGGTACGGCCTTTGGCCGACGACATCCTGAAGGTGTCTAGCGCGGCGCTTGGCGGCCCCTATAACGCGTTGCTGCGCAGCCCCGACATGGCCCGGCGTGCTTTTGATTTTTTGGACTATCTGCGTTTCAAGACCTCGGTCAACAAACGCCTGAACGAATTCGCCATCCTGATCCAAGCCCGTATCTCGAACGCGCAATACGAGTGGTGGGCACACGAGACCATTGCCCGCAAGGCGGGTTTGTCGGACGAGGTGATGCGCGACTTGCAGCAATGCAAGCGCCCCAGCTGCATGCAAGAGGACGAACGCCTGGTGTATGACTTTTGCATTCAGCTCTCACTCAACCACCGCGTGCCCGATGAGTTGTGGCAAGAAGCGGTGGCCAGCATGGGCGAGCAAGCGGTGGTGGACCTCACGGTTTTGTCGGGCACCTATGTCATGGTGTCCATGCTGCTGAACGCCACGCAAGTGGGCATTCCCGGTGGCGGTGCTGAACCCCTTCAGGTGCTGAGCCCTCTGGAGATTCGCGAGCGCTTGTTGGCCTGATCCATCAAACTACAAAGTACATAAACAAGGAGACTTCCA
The DNA here is from genome assembly GCA_044361935.1 of Limnohabitans sp. Taxonomy (GTDB): domain Bacteria; phylum Pseudomonadota; class Gammaproteobacteria; order Burkholderiales; family Burkholderiaceae_C; genus Limnohabitans_A. The sequence continues at coordinate 6,701 of JBIKHW010000044.1, forward strand.
TGCCCATTCGTTTCATCCGCACAGGCTTGGCCATGTTGCTGGCCGCCACTGCCTTCCAGGCTTTGGCGCAAGACTTTCCCAACCGCGCCATCACCATGGTCATGCCCTACGCCGCAGGCGGCCCGGGTGACACCATCACGCGCTTGTTTGCCGGGGCCATGCAAAAGCACCTGGGCCAGCAGATCGTGGTGGACAATACGGCAGGGGCCTCTGGCTCGATTGGCACGGCCAAAGTGGCCCGCGCCAAAGCCGATGGCTACACCTTGCTGATGATCCACGTCAGCCATGCGACCAATGTCGCCATGTACAAGAGCCTGCCTTACCACCCGGTGGACGATTTTGAGCCGATTGGCCGGGCCACCAGCGGCCCCATGGTGATCGTGGCACGCAACGATTTTCCGGCTAAAAATCTGAACGAGTTTGTGGCTTATGTGAAAGCCAACGGACCCAAAGTGAGCTTGGCCCATGCAGGTGTAGGGTCGGCCTCGCACCTGTGCGGCCTGATGATGATGAACGCCCTGAACGTCAAGCTCAACGAAATTCCCTACAAGGGCACAGGCCCGGCCTTGACCGACTTAATGGGCGGTCAGGTGGACATTTTGTGCGACCAAACTTCGGGCACGGTGCCTTCGGTCAAGGGTGGCAAGATCAAGGCCTATGCCTCGGCAGGTAAAGCCCGTTTGCCACAACTGCCGGAGGTGCCCGCCATCACCGACGCCGGTGTGGAAGGTTTTGACATCAACATCTCTTTTGGTCTGTATGCGCCCAAGGGCACACCCAAGCCTGTGCTCGACCAGCTGACCTCGGCCCTGCAAAAGTCGGTGGCCGACCCTGAAGTGCGTCAGCGACTGGAGGCCATGGGCATTGCGGCCGTGGGCGTGGACCAAGCCCGGCCAGAGGCTTTGCGGGCCCACCTGAAAAACGAGATCGACACCTTGGGCAGTTTGTTGATCAAGGCGGGCGTCAAAGCCAATTGATGCTGCCAATGCTCACCGGGGCCTGGTGGGGCCCCTCTCGCCTGTACGGGAGATGAACCGATGAAGAACTGGTGGCCTTTGCTGCTGACCCTGGTGATCCAGGCCATGGTGGCCATGGCCTTGTTGAGTCTGCCTGTGGTGGCCCCGGTGGTGGCGCAGACTTTGCAGGTCTCGCCCGCTTTGGTGGGCCTGTACGTGTCGGTGACTTATGCGGGGGCCATGGTGGCCACCTTGATGGGCGGCGCCACGGTGGCCCGCATGGGCGCCATCCGTGTGAGCCAGTGGGGCTTGGTCTTGTGCGCCTTGGGCTTGCTCTTGTGCGCCATACCTTGGCTGCCGTCCATGGTGTTGGGCGCCGTGTTGATCGGGCTCGGTTATGGGCCGATAACGCCTGCCAGCTCGCACCTGCTGGCCCGCACCACGCCCAAACATCAGATGTCGCTGGTGTTTTCCATCAAGCAAACCGGTGTGCCTTTGGGCAGCATGCTGGCGGGTGCGGTGGTTCCGCCCTTGGCGCTGCTGGGCAATTGGCAACTCAGTCTGGTGGCGGTGGCGGTGGTGTGCTTGCTCTGCGCTTGGGTGTCGCAAAGCCTGAGGGCTGAACTCGACAGCGACCGCCAAAGTGACAGCGCCATCCGCTGGGGCAGTTTGATCGAGCCCATTCGCTTGGTGCTGGCGCATCGGGCGTTGTTCACCATGGCATCCTGCTCGTTCATGTTTTCCATGGTGCAGCTGTCGCTCACCACGTATTTGGTGACCTTTTTGCACGACGATTTGTCTTACGGCCTGGTGGCGGCGGGCCTGGCTTTGTCGGTCACGCAGTTGGGCGGTATTGGTGGGCGCGTGGTCTGGGGTTATGTGGCCGATCGTTGGCTAGGGGCGCGGCGCATGTTGCTGTTGTTGGCCAGCATGATGGCAACGGGGGCCTTGGCCTCGGCCTTTTTGACCACCGATACACCACAGGCCGTGGTAATCGTGATTCTGGTCGGCTTTGGTGCCTCGGCCATCGGCTGGAACGGGGTCTACCTGGCCGAAGTAGCCCGTCGCGCTCCCTCTGGCATGGCCAGCATGGCCACAGGTGGCACACTGGCGTTCACCTTTTTGGGTGTGGTCGTGGGGCCGCCCATGTTCGGGGCCTTGTCTGGCCTGTTCGGCACTTATCGCGCTGGTTTTGTGGGCCTCATGGTCATGGCCAGCATCAGCGGCACGGTGCTCTACTGGAGCCAGCGCCCTCGTTGAGCACTTTCATGATGTCCGGTACGACTCATACCTGTCACCCCGGCACCCGAGCCGGGGTCCATGACTTCGTGTTTGCAAAGCACTCTTGAATACCTGGATCCCGGATCGGGTCCGGGATGACGAGAGGAGGTTGGATCCCGGATCGAGTCCGGGATGACGAGAGGTGAGAGAGCTCAGGATCGAGTCCGGGATGACAAATGCCAGTCACCCCGGCACCCGAGCCGGGGTCCATGACTTCGTGTTTGCAAAGCACCTTGAATACTGGATCCCGGATCAGGTCCGGGATGACGAGAGGAGGTTGGATCCCGGATCGAGTCCGGGATGACGAGAGGTGAGAGAGCCCTGGATCGTGTCAGGGATGACACATGCCTGTCACCCCGGCCTCCGAGCCGGGGTCCATGACTTCGTGCTTGCAAAGCACCTTGGAATACCTAGATCCCGGATCGGGTCCGGAATGACGAGATAAGGATGGATCCCGGATCAAGTCCGTGATGGCGAGGGGTGGATCGAACCCCGGGTTTCAGCCCGCCAACAAGATCCGGTCGATCCAGCCCTGAATCGCGGGCCCGTCCATGCCGTGCGCCAGGCCCAGCAGCATGATGATGCGCACCTTGTGGGGCGGCAAGGGGCCAGCGGTCAAGATGCCGTGTTGCGCATCCGCGTACACACTGGCGCGGGTCACGCTGCCGGTGATGAAGCGGGCGCAGCGGGCCACCAGCACCCCTTGGGCGGGCAGGGCTTGAATGAAGGCGCGGTAAGCGGTGGGCGTGTTGGCGTTGCCCAAACCGGCATGCACAATGCCCTGCGCCCCGGCGGCCACAAAGGCACGCATGGCGGTCTCGTCTACCCCCGCGTAAGCCACGGCAATGTCCACCCGTGGCCACACAGAAGGTGTTTTCCAAGTGGAGGGCGTTTGCCAGGCCACCGTGGGCGCTCGCCCTGCGGCGCGGAACCACTGCACCGCTTGGTCGGCGACCTCGCCCACGGCACCGGCCAATGGGCTGTCAAAGGCCTCCACACTGCTCACATGGCGTTTGCCCACCCACAGGCCCGAATGGATACGGCCATTCATGACCACCAGCGTTCCGCGGCCCCGCGCACCGGGGCAGGCGGCCACACTGCAGGCGTCCAGCAAATTGGCTGGGCCATCGGCCGAATACGCCGTGGCCGGGCGCATGGCCCCTACCACCACAATGGGTTTGTCGCTGTCCACGCTCAGGTGCAAAAACGTGGCGGTTTCTTCCAAGGTGTCGGTGCCGTGCGTGACCACGATGCCCACCACATCGGGGTTGTGGACGGCTTGCATCACAGCGGCATGCAGATCCAGCCAGTGGTCGGGTCGCACGTCATAGCTGGCCAGTTGCATGGGCTGCGAAACGTCGATGTCGTAGCGCTGGCGCAGCTCGGGCACGGTGTCGACCACTGCGGCAAGGCTCAGGCTGGCGGGTTTGTAGTCGGTGCTGCTAGATGCGGCGCTGGCCGCGCCTGCGATGGTGCCGCCCGTACCAATCAGGGCCAAACGGGGTTTTGTCATGGTTCAAGTCTCCGAAAAAATCATGTTCACACGGCCCAGCAGGCCGTAATCGGCGCTGACGCTGTCGCCCGCTTGCAGCTCCAGCGGCACCATGCAGGTGCCGGTGGTCACCACATGGCCCTTTTGCAGGGTGATGCCCAAGGCAGACAGCTGGTTTGCCAGCCAAGTCAGGGCGATGCGCGGGTCGCCCAGCACGTTGCCGCCCGTGCCGTCGCGGGTGTACTTCAGTTGGCTGCCGTGTTGGACTCGGGCGTGCACCGGGTAGGTGCTCAAGTCCAGCTCGCGCCAGACATCGGGCGCTGCCGCTCCCAGCACAAAGTGCCGCGCACAGGCGTTGTCGGCCAGCAGTTGCGCCTCGCCCGCTGCGGTAAAGGGATCTAGCCGAGAGTCGGGCACTTCGAGGGCTGGGTGCAAACTGGCCACCGCGGCCATGACTTGTTGCTGGGTATACGGCGTGGCTTGCGGCGGCAGGTCTTCCGCCATGGCAAATGCAAATTCCGGCTCGGCCACGCGCATGCGGTTGCCGGCTGACGGCACGGTGGCACCGTTGCCCAACACCTGCCCCGACAACAAGCGACCGGCCAGCGGCCCGCCCACGTTGATGTGGGCTTGCCCGTTGGCGCTGGTGGCGGCAATTTTCCAGCCGACCACTTGGCGGTCGGACACCATGGGCAGTTGGGCTTGGGCGGCGTAGCCTTGCAGGGCGCTCAACGGACGGCAAGCTGCAGGCAAGGCGGCCAGCGCCTGGCCCGATTGCCAATGCGCCCAGACCACTTGGGCGGCTTGCTGGGCCTTGGCTGGGTCGATGCTGGACTGGGGTGAGGTGGGGTCAGTGCTGGGCTGTGTCATCCGCCCATTGTTACGCCAACTGAGCCGATTGCTTCGGAATTTTGTGTATAATTTCGGGCTTGACGGTAACGTCAGACTGTTTCAGGTGATATAGCTCAGTTGGTTAGAGCGCAGCATTCATAATGCTGATGTCGGTGGTTCAAATCCACCTATCACCACCAAAAATAAGCCCTCAGTTTAACGACTGAGGGCTTTTTGGTTTTTGGGATTCGGTGACCCATCATGCAAGTCCCTCGCCCTGCCAGACCTTAGTCCCTCGGTTATCGTCAGGGCATGAACAATCAGTCTTGGATGCATGGTTTGAAGTTGGGTGCTCGCCAGTTGTGGCGTGACCTGCGTGCGGGTGAGTTGCGCCTGTTGATGGTGTCGGTGGCGCTGGCCGTGGCGGCCTTGACGGCGGTGGGTTTTCTGGCCGACCGCATGCAGTCGGGTCTGTGGCGCGATGCGCGCCAGCTGTTGGGGGGCGACGCGGTGGTGGTGAGCGACCAGCGCACGCCAAAGGCCTTTGCCCAAAAGGCCGTGGATGCCGGCTTGCAAACCAACACCAACGTGAGTTTCCCGACCATGGCGCGGGTCATGAATGCGCCGGATGCCGTCTCCCCACCTGACACGTCACCCGCAACCCGTTTGGTCGCCCTCAAAGCCGTGGAGCCCGGTTACCCCTTGCGCGGTCGCCTGGAGATTTCAGGCCAAAGCGCCGCGAGCATTCCGCCTGTGGGTGAGGTCTGGGTCGATGCGGCCTTGCTCGAAGCCCTGAATGTTCAAGTCGGGCAAATGCTGGGCTTGGGCGAGCGCAGTTTGCGGATTGGCGCCACCATCACCCGCGAGCCCGATCGGGGTGCAGGCTTCATGGCGTTTGCGCCGCGCGTGATGATGAACATGGCCGATTTGGCCTCGACGGGCCTGGTGCAGCCGGCCAGCCGCGTGAGCTGGCGCATGGCGGTGGCTGGCAGCGATGCGGCCGTGCGCCAGTTTTTGCCCTGGGCGCGTGCCGAGGTTGACAAACCCGAGGTGCGCGGCGTGAAGGTGGAGTCGTTGGACAGCGGCCGCCCCGAGATGCGGCAGACCCTGGACCGGGCCTCGCAATTTTTGAACCTGGTGGCCTTGTTGGCCGCCTTGCTGTGCGCTGTGGCCGTGGCCTTGGCGGCACGCAGTTTTGCCGAGCGGCAACTCGACGTCTGTGCTTTGCTGCGTGTTTTGGGGCAAAGCCAGCGCACACTCACTTTGAGTTATGGCCTGGAGTTTTTGGGCGCAGGCCTGGTGGCCAGTGTGCTGGGGGTGTTGGCCGGTTATGGCGTGCACCTTGGGTTTGTGCAGTTGCTCGCCGGTCTGGTCGATGCCAATTTGCCCGGTGCCACGCTGCAGCCCGCGCTGATGGGGCTAGCCATGGGCTTGACACTGCTGGTGGCATTTGGCCTGCCGCCCGTGTTGCAGCTGGCCAAAGTGCCACCGCTGCGTGTGATCCGCCGCGACCTGGGCAGCGTGCAGGTGCGCTCGGGTCTGGTGCTGGTGATGGGCTTGCTTGGCTTTGCGCTCACCTTGCTCATGGTCAGCCGCAACCTGACGCTGGGCCTGATCACGGTGGGTGGTTTTGCCGTGGCACTCTTGGTGTTTGCCGCTTTGGCGGCGGCGGCTTTGTTGGTGTTGCGCCGGGTGGTGCCAGACGAGTCGGCCCCACGCTGGCTGCGGCTGGCCACGCGGCAGGTGGCGGCACGGCCAGTGTTCGCGGTGGTGCAGGTCAGTGCTTTGTCGGTAGGTTTGCTGGCGTTGGCTTTGCTGGTTTTGCTGCGCACCGACCTGATCGCGAGCTGGCGACAGGCCACGCCGGTGAATGCGCCCGACCGCTTTGTCATCAACGTGCAGCCCGATCAGGCCGAGGCCTTTTTGTCTCACCTGAAAAAAGCCGGCGTGCAGTCGCCCGATTGGTTCCCCATGATCCGGGGCCGCTTGGTGGCCATCAATGGCCGCGTTTTGGGTGCAGACGACATGGAAGCCGACCGGGGCAAGCGCTTTTTGGACCGCGAAATCAACCTCTCGCACAGCGCGGTCTTGCCTGGCCACAACCCCTTGGTGGCCGGACGCTGGTTGGCCGAGGAGGCCGACGGCGTGAGTGTGGAAGAGGGCATCGCACAAGCTCTGGGTCTTAAGCTGGGCGACCGGCTGGGCTTTGACATCGCAGGTCAGCCCCACGAAGCGCGGGTCACTTCCTTGCGCAAGGTTGACTGGGCGTCGATGCGGGCCAACTTTTTCATGTTGTTCCCGGTCTCGCAAATGCCCGACTTGCCCATGACTTACATGGCCGCATTCCGCTCGCCCGAGGGTGCGCCGGGTTTTGAAAACACCATGGTCAACGCCTTCCCCAACATCACCAGCGTGGACATGCGCAGCACACTGGCGCAGGTGCAGCGGGTCATGGACCAGGTGATCCGGGCGGTGGAATTTCTGTTTGCCTTTACCCTGGCCGCGGGCCTGATGGTCTTGCTGGCCGCCGTGGGCGCAAGCCGCCAGGCGCGTGAGCGTGAATACGCCATCATGCGGGCGCTGGGTGCTGGCCGCAATCTGCTGGCGCAGGTGCAGCGCACCGAGTTGCTGGGCATTGGCTGGCTGGCGGGCTTCATGGCCAGCGCCATGGCGCTTGTAGTGGGCTGGGCACTGGCCCGCTATGCGTTTGAGTTTGCTTGGCAGCCCCCTTTGTGGGCGCCTTTGGCCGGAGGACTCGCAGGGGCCTTGCTGGCCTGGGGTGCGGGCAGCCTGAGCCTGGCCGGGGTGTTGCGCCAGCCGGTGGTGCAGACTTTGCGCCAAGCGGCGCAGTGATCTTGGACTTTGTGACCGCGGACTTGTGCTTTGTCATCCGAGCCTTTCACTTTGTCATCCCAGCCTTTCACTTTGTCATCCCAGCCTTTCACTTTGTCATCCCAGCCTTTCACTTTGTCATCCCGGCCTTATATGGATGCCTCCCGGATAGCAAGAAGAATTTGTCCTATGTTGTGAAGAAGTCGGCTGCTTAGCTTATATCCGGCCTTGATCGCGTG
>JBIKHW010000045.1:0-14291 GCA_044361935.1 Limnohabitans sp.
GCCCGAGCGCAGCACTTTGGGTGACCACAAGGCCGCCGTGCCCTTGATGGTCAGCACCTGGCGGTAACCAAAAGCCGAGGCACAGCGCAAAATGGCCCCCACATTGCCTGCGTCCTGCAAACGGTCCAGCACCACGGTGGCGGCATTTGGCAACACCTCATGAGATGCTTGCCACGTCACCACAAAGCCCATGCGGGCCGGTGACTCCAGGCCACTGAGGCTGGCAAACAAGGCATCGGGCACCACAAAGGTCTGATCGGTGAGCCTCAGCCATTCGTCGCCCTGCTCTGCTTGAAACGACTCGGTCAGCACCACCTGCAGCGGTCTCACACCCCGCTGCAAGGCGGCGCGGCACAGGTGATCGCCTTCCAACCAGAACTGCCCCGCCTTGCGGTAAGCCGTGCCGTCCTGGGCCAAACGCCGCCAGGCTTTGAGCTGTGGGTTGTCCCGCGAGCTGATTGTTTTCATCGCACACTCCTGGCCACCGGGGCAAATGTCATGCGGTGGCAATCCGCTGGGCCGTTCGCTTGCAAAGCGGCCAAATGCTGGGCTGTGCCATAGCCCTTGTGCTGGTCAAAACCATACAAGGGGTAGCGCTGATGCATCGCTTCGCACAAACGGTCGCGGTGTACCTTGGCCAAAATCGAAGCGGCCGAGATGGCGGGCACCAGCGCGTCGCCTTGGACGATGGCTTCGGCACGAATGGACAAGGTGGGCAAGCGGTTGCCATCGACCAGCACCAACTTGGGCGGCAAACGCAAAGCCTCCACCGCCCGCTTCATGGCCAGCAAGGTGGCTTGCAAGATATTGATTTGGTCAATTTCCTGCACGCTGGCCTCGGCAATTGCAAAACACAGGGCCCGCGCCCGGATCTCGTCAAACAGGGTTTCCCGGCGTTTGGCGGTGAGTTTTTTGGAGTCGTTCAAGCCTTGAATGGGATTCAAATCATCCAAGATCACAGCAGCGGCCACCACGGGACCCGCCAGTGGTCCCCGCCCGGCCTCATCCACGCCCGCTGTCAAACCAGAGACATGGAAGTGCAAAGCGGATTGCTTAGCGAGAGAGGACTTTTTCGAGGGCATGGGTCGCAAGTTTTGCAGTGTCGCACTGCAAAGTCAGGTGCAATTGTTCAAAACGGGATTGCAAAGCATCCACACGATCAGGTGCAGACAACCAGTCCAGACAAGCCCGTGCCAAGGCCTCGGGCGTGCAACGGTCCTGCAAGAACTCGGGCACGACAAAGTCCTCACTCAGGATATTGGGTAAACCCACCCAAGGCTGCAGTTGTTGGCGCTTCATGATCTGCCAGCTGAGCCAGTTCATGTGATAGCCAATGACCATGGGCCGCTTGAACAAAGCCGCCTCGAGCGTGGCTGTGCCACTGGCAATCAAGGTCACGTCACAGGCGGCCAATGCCCTGTGCGACTGACCTTGGACCAAGTGCAAACCGGGCACACCGCCTTGCGCATCGACCAGCGCCTGAATGCGTGGCAACAAGCTGGGGATGGCGGGCAACACAAATTGCAGCGCAGGGTTATGTCGCTGCATGAGTTGAGCGGCCTGCACAAAGCGGGGCGTCAGGTGTTCGATTTCGGACAGTCTGCTTCCGGGCAAAACCGCCACCACAGGCCTGTCCGCATCCAAGCCCAAGGCTTGGCGAGCTGCTTGACGGTCCGGGTGCATGGGGATAGTTTGAGCCAATGGGTGCCCCACATAAGTGGCCTCCACGCCGGCTTTAGCCAAGAGGGCTGGCTCAAACGGAAAAATGCAAAGCATGTGGTCCACACTGCGACGGATCTTCTCAATCCGCTCAGGGCGCCACGCCCAGATCGATGGGCAAACAAAATGCACGGTGGGTATGCCTGCGGCTTTGAGCCGAGCTTCCAGATCGAGGTTGAAATCGGGCGCATCCACCCCGATGAACACATCGGGCGGTTGGGCCAGCAAACGCTGACGCAGCTGATCACGTATGGCGACGATACCCCGGTAGTGGCGTAGCACCTCGACATAACCGCGCACAGCCAATTTTTCGTGTGGCCACCATGCATCAAAACCTTGGGCCTTCATCCTTGGCCCACCAATGCCAACACCATGCGCCTCGGGCCAGCGCAAATGCATGCCCTGAATCAGCAAACCCGCAAGCAAATCCCCTGAGGCTTCGCCAGCCACCATGGCAAAGGACAAAGCCCCCGCAGGGGCTTTGAGCACGGGCGAATCTGCGGAATGAATCAACGCACGATCCCGCGCTGGGGTGAGGCCGCCTGTAAAAAGCTCAGCATCATGTCAACATCGGGCTGGGCCTCGGGTTTTTCTGTAGCCAAAGCACCAATGCGTGTCATGGCATCGCTCAGAGACAAACCGTCTCTGTACAAGGCTTTGTGCATGGCCTTGACGGCACTGATCCGTTCAGCCGAAAAGCCACGTCGGCGCAAGCCTTCAAAGTTCATGGAACGCGCTTGCGCTGGTTGGCCTTGCGCCATCACAAAAGGCGGCAGGTCGGCAAACAACAAAGAGTTCATGGCCGTGAAACTGTGCGCTCCAATGCGGCAAAACTGGTGCACCACCGTGAAGCCACCCAAAATGACCCAGTCATCGACCACCACGTGTCCGGCCAGTTGTGTGTTGTTTGCAAAGATCGTGTGGTTGCCCACTTGGCAGTCGTGTGCCAGATGCACATAGGCCATGATCCAGTTGTCATTGCCCACCGAGGTCACAGCCCGATCGCCGGGCGAGCCGATATTGAAGGTGCAAAACTCACGGATGGTGTTGCGGTCTCCGATCCTCAACTCACAAGGCTCGTTGTTGTACTTCTTGTCCTGGGGCACTGCGCCCAAGGAGCTGAACTGGAAAATCCGGTTGTCGCGGCCAATCGTGGTGTGGCCCTCAATCACGCAGTGGCTGGCCACGGTGGTTCCGGCACCGATGCGCACATGCGGCCCGATCACGGTGTAAGGCCCAACACTCACGGATGAGTCAAGCTCGGCCCCCGGGCTGATGATGGCCGTTGGATGGATCTTGCTCATGTGACTCAAGCCTGAGGAATTTTCCGCATGGTACACATCAGCTCGGCCTCGGTGGCGATCTCGTCGCCCACCTTGGCGCGTGCCTTGAACTTGAAGATGCCGGCCTTCATGCGGTCGAGCTCCACCTCCAGGATCAGCTGATCACCAGGCTCCACCGGGCGTTTGAAGCGCGCACCGTCAATGCCCGCAAAATAGTATACGGTCTGGTCATCGGGCGTCTCACCCAGGGTATCAAACGCCAACAAAGCAGCGGCTTGAGCCAGGGCCTCCAACATCAACACCCCCGGCATCACGGGCCGATGCGGAAAGTGGCCCTGAAAATGGGGCTCGTTGATGGATACGTTTTTCAGGGCCTTGATGCGTACACCCTTTTCAAGCTCCAGCACGCGGTCAACCAGCAAGATCGGGTAACGGTGTGGCAATTGTTTGAGAATTTTATGGATGTCCATCATGGTCATGTTTCCTTGATTTTTTGAATGTCGATTTCCAGCGCTTTGATGCGTTCACGCAAGCGGGAGAGTTGTTTCAGACTGGCTGCGTTTTTCTCCCAGCTCGAATTGGTATCAAGCGGGAACATGCCGGTGTACTGTCCAGGCTGCAAAATGGACCGGGTAACCACAGAGGCTGCCGAAATGTGCACATGGTCAGCCAGAGTCAAGTGCCCCAACACCACCGCCCCGCCCCCCACGGTGCAATGGGCACCGATGCGCGCACTTCCAGCCACACCCACGCAACCTGCCATGGCGGTGTGGGCACCGATGTGCACGTTGTGGCCGATCTGTATCAGGTTGTCGAGTTTGACGCCATTTTCAATCACGGTGTCGTCCAGCGCGCCGCGGTCTATGCAAGTGTTGGCTCCGATTTCCACATCGTCGCCAATGCGCACAGCCCCAAGTTGTTCAATTTTTTCCCATTGCCCTTGGTGTAAGGCAAAACCAAAACCGTCAGCGCCGACCACAACCCCCGAATGCAGGATGCAACGTTCCCCCACCGAGCACCCCTCAGACAAAGTCACTCGTGACTTGAGCACCGAGCCCGATCCAACCTTGGCGCCACGCTCGACAACACAAAAAGGGCCGATGGCGGCGTCTTCGGCCACCCATGCGTCCGGGTCAATGACCGCTGTAGGGTGGACACGGGGGCCTTGAAGAGGTTGATGGATCTGCTTCCACAAACGGGTCAGCCGAGCAAAATACAGATAGGGATCATCGGTGACGATCGCCGAGCGCCCCAAACTGGCTTGGGCCTCAAAAGCAGGGCTCACGATCACACAACCAGCATGGCTGGCCGCGAGTTGGTTTTGGTATTTGGGGTGGCTGAGAAAACTGATCTGATGGGCTCCGGCAGATTGCAAGGGGGCTAAGCCAGCAATCACCAAAGCGGGGTCACCGCATAAACGCCCACCAAGCCGTTCAACAAGGGTATCGAGCGTCAAAGACACTGGGTGAAACCCGTCACGTCAGACGAGATTATTTGGCCGTCGAGGCGTTGAGCGCCTTGATGACTTTTTCAGTGATATCGTGTTTGGGATTGACGTAAACCGCCTCCTGAAAAATCACATCGAATTTTTCGGCTTCAGCCACCTGTTTGACGGCCCGATTGGCGCGCTCGACCACAATTTGCTGCTCTTCATTTTTGCGGGCGTTCAAGTCTTCCTGAAATTCCCGGCGCTTGCGCTGGAACTCACGGTCTTGTTCGATCAACTGCTTTTGGCGGGCTGTGCGTTGGGACTCGGCCAAAGTGGGGGCTTCGCGTTCAAACCTTTCGGAGGCCTGCTTGAGGCTGTTGCCGGTGTCCACCAGCTCTTTTTCCCGGCGCGAGAACTCCTGCTCCAGTTTGGCCTGCGCTTGCTTGGCGGTTGCTGCCTCGCGGAAGATGCGCTCGGTGTTGACAAAGCCCATCTTGAAGTCTTGAGCCTGGGCGAAACCAGTGACACAAGCCGCAGCGGTCAACATGGCCATGGAAATTTTTTGACGAAACGTGTTCATTAGAAAGAGGTTCCGATTTGGAATTGAAGTCGCTGGATTTTATCGCCTGTCTGCTGGCGTATCGGCGTGGCATAGGAAAAACGCAAAGGCCCCATAGGAGAAATCCAACTCAAGCCAATGCCTGCAGAGGCCCGCAGGTCGCCCATGGATATGTTTTCATTCTCTCCGAAAGCACGACCGATGTCCGTGAAGCCAAACAGACGCAGAGTACGGTCGTTACCTGCGCCAGGAAATGGCGCGATGAATTCTGCATTCAATACCAATTTTTTCGCACCACCCAGGTAAATCGGTGCAAGGTTTGTACTACTGGTCGCTCGTGTTGGGCCTAAGGTGGATTGCTCAAAACCCCGAACGCTGCCCAAGCCACCCACGTAAAAGTTCTTGAACAATGGGTATTCCTGCCCTTTGAGTCCTCGCCCCCAGCCCAAATCGGTATTGAATGCCAAGGTATATTTTTTGGTCAGCGGGAAATACTGCTGGTATTGGTAACTGGAGCGCAAGTATCGAACGTCGCCACCTACGCTCATATCGGCGTTCACTCGCTGCAAACTGCCCCGAGTAGGAACCAATGCACTGTCACGACCGTCTCGCGCCCAACCCAGCGTCAAAGGCAAGGCTGTACTTTTGGCACCAAATTTTTGTGCATATTCACCATATACATCAGGTAATCCTGAGCCCGTTCGAATCTCAGTTTGTTCAGCGTTGACGCCCACGAACACTGTATCCGTTTCCGTCACAGGCACACCAAAACGCAAGCCCAAGCCCGAGTTGATAAGGCTGTAGGCATTCACATCACCCAAATAGGGACGCGTGGTGCGCTGAAATACATCGATAGTTCTGGAAACTCCATTCCGAGTGAAATAAGGATCGGTGGTGCTGAGCACCAAATTGCGGTTGAATTTACTCGTATTGATCTCCACTGCCAGGTAGTTACCTGATCCAAAAGCGTTCTCTTGGCGGATACCAAAGCTCAAGGCCACCTTTTCTGCTGAAGAAAAACCAGCGCCCAAAGAAATGCTGCCTGTGGGCTTTTCGGCCACCGTGAACAAGAGATCCACCTGGTCAGGCGCTCCTGGCACCTCCACCGTTTCAACGTTCACTTGTGTGAAATAACCCAGACGGTCGACACGGTCGCGTGACAAACGGATTTTGTCGCCGTCATACCAAGCCGCTTCCAGCTGACGGAATTCGCGACGAATGACTTCATCGCGTGTGCGGTCGTTGCCCGCGACCTGAATGCGGCGCACATAAGCACGGCGCGAAGGCTCGGCCTGAAGCACAAACTGCACTCGATTGTTGCGTCGGTCAATTTGGGGCTTGGCTTCCACACGGGCAAAGGCAAAGCCAAATTTACCGAAGTAATCGGTGAAGGCCTTGGTGGTTTCTGCCACAGTCTCAGCGTTGTAAGGCTTGCCCACAGCGATCTTGACCAAGGCCTTGAACTCGTCGTCCCGATTCAGGTAGTTGCCCTCCAGTTTGACGCCGGAAATCACAAACCGCTCACCCTCGGTGATGTTGATGGTGATCGCCATGTCCTGCTTGTTGGGCGACATGGCCACTTGGGTGGAGTCAATGCGAAACTCCAGGAAACCTTGCGACAGGTAAAAGGAGCGCAAGGCTTCCAGATCAGCATTCAACTTGGTGCGCGAATACCTGTCGGACTTGGTATACCAACTCATCCAGCCGCCGGTTCCCAGATTGAACTGGTCGCGCAGAGTATCGTCACTGAAAGCTTGGTTGCCCACGATGTCGATCTGGGTGATTTTGGCTGGGCCACCCTCCGCGATGGTGAATGTCAGGTTCACCCGATTGCGATCAATAGGGGTAGCGGTGGAAACCACCTCGGCACCATAAAGGCTGCGGCTGATGTACTGGCGCTTGAGTTCTTGCTCAGCCTTGTCGGCCAAAGCCTTATCAAAAGGCCGTCCTTCAGAAAGTCCCACATCCTTCAAAGCCTTGACCAGAACATCCTTGTCGAACTCCTTGAGGCCTATGAACTCCACCGAAGCCACCGAGGGGCGCTCTTGCACCACCACCACCAGCACATCACCCTGGGTCTCCAGGCGAACATCCTTGAACAAGCCCAAGGCGAACAAGGAACGAATGGCGGCAGCACCTTTGTCGTCGGTGTATCGATCGCCCACTCGCAAAGGCAAGGATGCAAACACTGTGCCGGGCTCGATCCGCTGCAAGCCCTCCACACGAATATCACGTACCGTGAAAGGGTCGACCGCCCAAGCAGGCAAACTGAGCATGGCACAAGCCAACGCCTTCAAAGACAAGGGAAGAACTTGAGCGCGAAAATCAAGAAAATTCATGGTGCAATCGATCAAAAACCAAAGCCATTTTCAGATTTGAAAATCAGGCTTTAAAAACCGGACCTCAACAATCTGTCAGAGGCCTTTGAGGCTGGCTGCCCGGCTGGGTTCTGTATTTTGGCCGCCCTGCGAGAACAAACCAAAAGCAACAAAAGATAATACATCAGGTCTGGGCCATGGAAACCATCGCCCAAGCCTCCTGCGTTTGTATTTTCATATCAGGCGGATCAGGTTGCGCTCGGCCTCGTGGCGACTGCGCGCATCGAGGGCCAACAAGTCATCCAGGCAACCGGGCGGCGAGCACTGCAAACTGTCCAGCGTGGCGCGGTTGAGTTCATGGATCTGGTCAAAGCGTATGCGCTTTTTCAAGAAGGCCTCCACAGCCACTTCGTTGGCCGCGTTCAAGATGGCACAGCTTCCTGGCGCACCTCTCAAAGTTTCCCAGGCCAGTCGCAAACCAGGAAAGCGCAGCACATGCTCGGGCTCATCCATGGCCTCGAAGGTCATGGCGGCGAGCGCATGAAAGTCAAGCGCTGGCGCGCCCGATTCAATGCGCTCCGGCCAGCTCAGACCATAGGCAATGGGCACACGCATGTCGGGCGTGCCCAGCTGCGCGACCACCGAATGGTCGCGGTACTGCACCATGGAATGGATGACGCTTTGCGGGTGAATGACCACCTCCAACTGATCGGGCGACAGACCAAACAAGTAACGCGCCTCGATCACCTCCAAAGCCTTGTTCATCATGGTAGCCGAATCCACTGAGATTTTGCGCCCCATGACCCAGTTGGGGTGGGCACAAGCCTGCTCGGGCGTTACATCTCTCAAGCTCCGTGGGTCACGAGTGCGAAACGGGCCGCCCGAGGCCGTCAGAATGATCTTTTGGACGCGCCGCTGCCAGCTTGATGCGTCCTCGGGCAAGGACTGAAAAATCGCCGAATGCTCGCTGTCGATGGGCAGCAGCAGCGCCCCACCCTCGCGCACGGCCCGCAAGAAAACCTCACCACCGACCACCAAGGCCTCTTTGTTGGCCAGCATCAAGCGTTTGCCCGCACGCGCAGCCGCGATGCAGGGCGATAAACCGGCGGCCCCCACGATGGCGGCCATCACGGCGTCCACCTGCTGGGCCGAAGCCACCTCGTCCAAAGCCGCAGCACCCCAGCGCACCTGAACGGGCAGACCTTCAGCCTTGACCCTCTCGGCCAGTTGCTGGCCAGCCAACTCTTGGACCATCACGGCCACTTCGGGTTTGAAACGCGCACACTGGGCCAGCATCAGGTCCACTTGGCTGTAAGCAGTCAGGGCGTGGATGCGGTACTGCGCGGGGTGACGGCTGAGCACATCGAGTGTGCTAGTGCCAATCGAGCCGGTAGAGCCCAAAATCGTAATGCACTGTTGTTTGTTCATGCCAGAGATCTCCACATCAAATCCAGGCCACGAGCATCATGGCCAAGGGCAAAGTCGGCAGCAAAGCGTCCACCCGGTCGAGCACGCCGCCGTGGCCAGGCAAAAGGCCTGAGCTGTCTTTCATACCCGCGCTTCGTTTGACCAAAGACTCCACCAAATCGCCCACCACGCTCATGGCCGACATGAACAGCAAAGCCGGTACGGCCACCCCAGCGCCTCGGGCCCACAGCAGCGTGTAAAAGCTGGGTGTGATCGGGTTTTGGGTCCGATCAAAGGCTGTCCAAAGCCAGGACACCAAAAAGACCCCAAGCATGCCACCGAAGACGCCTTCCCAACTCTTGCCTGGACTGATGGCTGGGGCCAGCTTGAAGGAAACGAACCGACCACCCAAGGCTCGGCCAAAGAAATAGGCAAATACATCGGCTGCCCAAACCAGGACCAGCACCGACAGCAGGAAGTTAACACCCCTCTGGTGGGCTTGAGCCAAGGCCAACCATGCCAGGGCCAGCAAGAACAAACCCGCCCACCAACGCACAAGGCGCGGCCAAAGCGCCCAAGCGGACACGCCGCGCTGGATCATCCAGGCACCCAGCAGGACCCACATGGCCCCGGCGATCAGCCACAACCTAGGCGGGGTCGACTGCAGCCAACCCGACACAATCGACAGGGCACAAGCGGCGAGACAAGCAAGCGCCCCCATCCAAGCCTGCGCAGGCCCCACACCGTTAAGCCGACCCCACTCCCAGGCACCCGCAGTGATCAGCAGCAAGGTCAGCGCCATGAAGGACCGCGAATCGGCCGCAAACAAAGCGGGCAGCAACAAAACCAGCAGGACCAAGGCGGTGATGACGCGTTGTTTGAGCAAGGGTTCTCCAGAGAAAAAGGACGCCAAATAAAAAGGGCCGCCAATTGGGCGGCCCATCAGGCCGTGATGAGCCACGGCACCAAATTCAATCTCAGACTGCCATGATCTCTTGTTCTTTGGCAGCCACCAATTGGTCAATCTCGGTCATGCGTTTATCAGTCAGTTTTTGAATGTCGGCTTCTGCACGCTTTTGATCGTCCTCAGAAGCTTCCTTGTCTTTGACCAATTTTTTCACGGATTCGTTGGCATCGCGACGAAGATTGCGGATAGCGATCTTGCCGTTCTCGCCTTCGGTGCGAGCCAACTTGGTCATTTCCTTGCGACGCTCTTCGCTCATGGGAGGCATGGGCACGCGGATCAGATCACCCATGGAAGCGGGGTTCAGACCCAGCTCGCTTTCGCGGATGGCTTTTTCAATCTTGGCGCCCATGCCTTTTTCCCAAGGCTGCACGCTGATGGTGCGCGAATCCATCAAGGACACGTTGGCCACTTGTGACAAAGGCACCATGGAGCCGTAGTAATCGACATGGATAGTGTCGAGCAAGGCCGGATTGGCGCGCCCGGTGCGAATCTTGGTCAGGTTGTTTTTGAAGGCCGCCATGGATTGCTCCATTTTGGTTTCGGTTGTTTTCTTGATGTCTGCAATGGTCATGGGGTTCTCCTCGTCAGAACGGGCTCAAGCATAAACCAAGGTGCCTTCGTCCTCACCCAGCACCACGCGCTTCAAAGCGCCGTTCTTGATGATCGAAAACACCTTGATCGGCAGTTTCTGGTCGCGGCACAAGGCAAAAGCCGTGGCATCCATGATGCCCAGATTTCGCGAAATGGCCTCGTCGAAGCTGATTTCGCTGTAACGCGTGGCCAAGGGGTCTTTTTTAGGATCGGCCGTATACACACCATCGACCTTGGTGGCCTTGAGCACAATCTCGGCGCCGATCTCGGCACCTCGCAAAGCAGCGGCCGTGTCGGTGGTGAAAAAGGGATTGCCTGTGCCCGCCGCAAACACCACAACCTTGCCCTCTTCGAGGTACTGCAAGGCCTTAGGTCGCACATAGGGTTCAACCACCTGGTCAATGCCAATCGCCGACATCACACGTGCGGTCAAACCAGCCTTGTCCAAAGCATCGGCCAAGGCCAGGGAATTCATGACCGTGGCCAACATGCCCATGTAATCGGCCGTGGCACGGTCCATGCCCACAGAACCACCCGCCACACCTCGAAAGATGTTGCCGCCACCAATGACCACCGCCACCTGAACGCCCAGCCGGTTGATCTCGGCGATCTCTTGGGCCATGCGCACAATGGTTGCGCGGTTGATGCCAAAGGCATCGTCGCCCATCAAGGCCTCGCCAGACAGCTTGAGCAAAATGCGCTTAAAGGCTGGCTTGGCTGAAGACATGAGGGGCTCCTTGGGGTTCAATGTGGACGATGGGTTGGCTAATCAGCAAGGGGGGGAACTCAGGCTGCGCCTTGAGCGGCAGCCACTTGAGCAGCCACTTCAGCAGCGAAGTCGTCGACCTTTTTCTCGATGCCTTCGCCAACCACGTACAAGGTGAATGCCTTGACGGTGGTGCCAGCGGCCTTGAGCATTTGCTCGACGGTCTGCTTGTCGTTCTTGACAAAAGACTGGTTGAACAAAGAAACCTCTTTGAGGTACTTCTGCACCGAGCCTTCAACCATTTTGGTGGCGATGTCGGCAGGCTTGCCGGACTCGGCAGCCTTGGCTGCAGCGACCGAGCGCTCTTTCTCGATCAACTCAGCAGGCACTTCGGCGCTGGTCAAAGACACAGGCTTCATGGCGGCCACATGCATCGCCACATCTTTGGCGGCAGTTTCGTCACCTTCGTACTCGACCAACACGCCGATGCGGGTGCCGTGCAAGTAGTTGGCAATTTTGGCTGCGCCAGCGGCACGCTTGAATCGGCGGAAGCTCATGTTCTCGCCGATCTTGCCGATCAAGCCCTTGCGCACTTCTTCCAGAGTCGGGCCGAAGCCGTCCTGGCTGTAAGGCAACTCGCCCAAAGCCGCGATGTCAGCAGGGTTGTGCTCGGCCACCAGTTTTGCAGCAGCGTTGGCCAAAGCCAGGAAGCTGTCGTTCTTGGTCACGAAGTCGGTTTCGCAGTTGACTTCGATCATGGCGCCTGTGGTGCCGTTCACAAAGCTGGTCACCACGCCTTCGGCGGTCACGCGGGAAGCGGCTTTGCCAGCTTTGGTGCCCAGCTTGACGCGCAGCAACTCTTCAGCTTTGGCCATGTCGCCTTCGGCTTCGGTCAGGGCTTTTTTGCACTCCATCATGGGGGCGTCGGTTTTTGCGCGCAGTTCAGCGACCATGCTTGCGGTAATTGCAGCCATTTGATTTCTCCGTATTCAGTCTAAAAGTCAGATTAAAAAAAAGGGGCCACGAAGCCCCTTTCATCGAGTGTTGGGAACTCAGGCAGAAGCGTTGGCTTCTTCGACGAATTCGTCGGAGCCTTCGGTCACGGCCTTGACCACATCGTTGACCGCATTGGCACGGCCTTCGATGATCGCATCAGCGATGCCACGAGCGTACAAAGCCACGGCCTTGGCCGAGTCATCGTTGCCGGGGATGATGTAGTCGATGCCTTCGGGCGAGTGGTTGGAGTCCACCACACCGATCAATGGGATGCCCAATTTCTTGGCTTCCGAGATCGCAATCTTGTGGTAGCCGACGTCGATCACAAAAATCGCATCAGGCAAAGCCGCCATGTCTTGGATGCCGCCGATGTCTTTTTCGAGCTTTTCCATCTCGCGCTTGAACATCAGTTGCTCTTTTTTGCTCAGGCTGTCGAGTCCGACTTCTTGCTGAGCCTTCATGTCCTTCAGACGCTTGATCGAGGTCTTGACGGTCTTGAAGTTGGTCAGCATGCCGCCCAACCAGCGCTGGTCGACAAAAGGCACACCAGCACGCTGGGCTTCAGCAGCCACCAGCTCACGGGCTTGGCGCTTGGTGCCGACCATCAGAATGTTGCCGCGGTTGGCAGACAACTGCTTGGCGAACTTGATCGCGTCCTGGAACATCGGCAGCGATTTTTCCAGGTTGATGATGTGGATTTTGTTGCGATGGCCGAAGATGAAGGGGGCCATCTTGGGGTTCCAGAAGCGGGTTTGGTGACCAAAGTGGACACCGGCTTCCAGCATTTCGCGCATGGTAACGGACATAAAAATACTCCAAAGGTTGGGTCTAAAACCTGTCCACTGATTGCGCACGGCCTCAAAAACAGGGCACACAACACCTTGACGGGACAGATTCGCGGATGAACTTCGCTGGGCTTGTGGACTATTTGGTGTTATGTTGACCATGACACTCAAAAGACAGCACCCTCGCACTGCAAAGCCTTAGGATTATAGCATCCTGACCCACCCGAAAGTGCCCTCTTTCATGAAAGCTGACCTGATAGCCACCCGGAAATCCATCCGGGCTGGGTCCACAACCGCTCAAGCCACCGCTGAAGAATGTTTGGCCGTGGCGCAAAGCCTGACCTGCGCCCATGCATTCATTCAACTCAGCCCTGAGGCGCTGCAGAGAACAGCCCGTCAAGCCCAAGTAGGCCAAAGCCAGCTCGCGGGTCTCGCGGTGTCCATCAAAGACCTGTTTGACGTCCAAGGGGAGATCACACAAGCTGGCTCGACCGTTCTGAAAAATCAGCCCCCAGCTGAAAAAGACTGTATGGCCGTGGGGCGTTTGCGGGCCGCAGGCGCAGGCCTGATCGGGCGCACCAACATGGTCGAATTTGCTTTTTCGGGCGTGGGCACCAACCCGCATCACGGCACACCGGCCGCCTGGGACGGGCTGTATGACCATGCCGTCGGCATTCCCGGGCAACCCCATGCGCCCGGCGGCTCCAGCTCGGGCGCGGCCGTGTCGGTGGCCACGGGCGCCGCTTTTATCGGACTGGGCTCGGACACGGGCGGCTCCATCCGAGTGCCCGCTGCGCTGAACGGCATCGTGGGCTTCAAAAACACCGCCCGCCTGGTGCCCACACAAGGCGCCCTGCCCCTGTCCACCACGCTAGACACGGTGTGCGCCATGACCCGCACCGTGCGCGACGCAATTTTGGCCCATGAGGTTCTGTCGGCCAGACAAGTCCCCCGAGGGCAGCGGTCGTTGTCCGGCTACCGCTTGGCGGTGGTCAAAAGCCTGATGCAGGACGGCATGGACGCCACAGTGTCGCGGGCTTTTGAGCGCAGCCTGAACACGCTGCGCTCGGCTGGCGCGCGCATCGACGAGATCAATCTGAGCGAGCTGAACGAGTTGGCCCCGATGATGAGCACCGGTGGCTTCAGCCCGGCCGAGGGCTTTGCCTGGCACCGCGAATGGCTGGACCGAGACAGTGAGCATTACGACCCCCGCGTCCTACAGCGCCTGATGCGCGGCTCCGGCATGAAAGCCCACGAGTACATGGATTTGGTGCTGGCACGCAAGCAATGGATTCGTCGAGTGGAAGCCGCCCTGGTGGGTTACGACGCCTTGCTCTCGCCCACCACCCCGATCACCGGTCCAAAAATCAGCGATGTCGCCCCGGGGGCCCAGCGAGATGCCGAGTTCTTCCGGGTCAACGGCCTGCTGCTGCGCAATACCAGCGCCGTAAACACACTCGACGGCTGCGGCATCTCGCTGCCCTGCCACGCGCCGGGCGAGCTGCCCGTGGGCTTGATGGCATGGCACGCG
>JBIKHW010000296.1:0-4400 GCA_044361935.1 Limnohabitans sp.
GGCACCGCGTTGTAGGGGATCATGTTCATCAGCGCGTATTTGCCCTTGAGCAATCGCACGATGCCCTCGATCTCTTCGGCGCTGTCGTTCACGCCCTCGATCAGCGTCCACTGGTACTGGATCGGGTAGCCTGTCGCACGGGCATAGGCCTCGCCCGCCTCGACCAAATCTTGTGGGTCAAAGCGCGGGGCACGCGGCAGCAGTTGCGCCCGCAAGTCGGCCCGGGTGGTGTGCAGTGACAGCGCCAGCGCAGGCTTAACGCGGCCTTGCGGTAAGTGTTCAAACACCCGCGCATCACCCACCGTGGAAAACACCAAATTTTTGTGCCCGATGTTGCCTACCGTGCCCAGCAGGTCGATGGCCTCCATCACGGCGTCTAAGTTGTGCGCGGGCTCGCCCATCCCCATGAACACCACTTTTTTGACAGGCCTGAGCGTGCGGGCCAAGGCCACTTGCGCCACGATCTCGGCGCTGCCCACCTGCCGAATCAAACCTTCGCGCCCAGTCATGCAGAACACGCAACCCACGGCGCAACCCACCTGGGACGACACACACAGGCCGTCACGCGGCAAGAGCACACTTTCCACCGTCTGGCCGTCTTGCAAGCCGACCAGCAAGCGGGCCGAGCCGTCTTGGCCGGGGTGCTGTTCGCGCAGCCTGGCCAGGCCGCTCAGTGTTTGGGTGAGCGCTGGCAAGGCCTCGCGCACGGCGGTGGGCATGAAACTCTGCAGAGGTCTGCGGCCACTGTCCTGCGGCTTGGCCTGAGTCCAAAGGCGCAGCACGCGCTGTTCATGCCTCTCGTTGGCCCCCAAAGCACGTAAGTAGTCGCGGATGTCCTGAACGCTGTGCATGGTTTTCAGTAATGCGGCGGAATTTCGTCGCGCAGGTTGCGCATTTCAGCGCCGCCGCCCGATTCAGGCAAACGGTCTCGCATCTGTCGCAGCTCTTGAATCAGCGCGTCAATTTGCTGCTGCTGGCGGTACACCTGTGCATTGAGCTGATCCAGCAGGTCTTCGGTGAAGCCTGCCTTGATTTCCAGATCAACCAGGCGGTTTTCAATCGGGGTGGGGATATCCATGGTCTGTATTGGACATGATTTTGGACCCGGCTCTGACATCTTTTATAATCGGAACATCGCCGAGTTATTCGAACTACTTGCAGGGCGATTCATAAAACCTGCTAAAGCGTTCGCCGGGCTCCGGGTTATCAGAGTCGGCAACGCCGACAAACCTCTGAAACTTTAGGAGCTTTTTTCATGTCCAGCAATTTCCTCTTCACCTCCGAATCCGTCTCTGAGGGTCACCCCGACAAAGTCGCCGATCAGATCTCTGACGCGATCCTCGACGCGATCTTTGAACAAGACCCTCGCAGCCGTGTGGCCGCTGAAACCCTGACCAACACCGGTTTGGTCGTTCTGGCCGGTGAAATCACCACCAACGCGCACGTCGACTACATCCAAGTCGCCCGCGACACCATCAAACGCATCGGCTACGACAACACCGACTACGGCATCGACTACAAGGGCTGCGCCGTCATGGTCTGCTACGACAAGCAGTCCAACGACATCGCACAGGGCGTGAACCACGCCTCGGACGACCACCTCAACATCGGCGCGGGTGACCAAGGCCTTATGTTCGGCTACGCCTGCAGCGAAACACCCGAGCTGATGCCCGCCCCCATCTACTACGCCCACCGTTTGGTCGAGCGCCAAGCCCAGCTGCGCAAAGACGGCCGCCTGCCCTTCTTGCGCCCTGACGCCAAGAGCCAAGTGACCATGCGCTATGTGGACGGCAAGCCCCACAGCATCGACACCGTGGTGCTCTCCACCCAGCACAGCCCAGACCAGTCGGAAACATCCACCAAGATGAAGGCCAGCTTCACCGAAGCCATCATCGAAGAGATCATCAAGCCCGTGCTGCCCAAAGAGTGGCTGCAAGACACCAAGTATTTGATCAACCCCACAGGCCGTTTCGTCATTGGCGGCCCCCAGGGTGATTGCGGCTTGACCGGCCGCAAGATCATCGTCGACACCTACGGCGGCGCTTGCCCCCACGGCGGCGGTGCTTTCAGCGGCAAAGACCCATCGAAGGTGGATCGCTCGGCCGCTTACGCAGCACGCTATGTGGCCAAAAACATTGTGGCCGCAGGCTTGGCCACCAAGTGCCAAATCCAAGTGGCATACGCCATCGGCGTGGCACGCCCCATGAACATCACGGTGAACACCGAAGGCACAGGCGTGATCTCAGACGACAAGTTGGCCGCTTTGGTGGCAGAGCACTTTGACCTGCGCCCCAAAGGCATCATCCAGATGCTGGACCTGCTGCGCCCCATCTACAGCAAGACCGCAGCGTATGGCCACTTTGGCCGCGACGAGCCCGACTTCACTTGGGAGCGCACCGACCGCGCTGCCGCTTTGAAGGCCGCTGCAGGCCTGTAAGCCACCCAGCTTTGGGCTGACCCGACCGCTCAACATCCGTTGAGCGGTTTTTTTACGCCTGTGAATCCTTGCTCACATGCACCTGGGGCACAAGCCCCGCGTGCCACTGCCCGTCTAAAGCGCGTTCGATCTGCGCGGCCAGTTGCAACAACATGCCGTCGTTGGCTTGGCGGGCTTGCGCATGGATGCCCAAGGGCAAGCCGTTTTCTTGCCAGGCCATGGGCATGGAGATGCCCGGCATGCCACACAGATTGGTCAGCGGGGTGTAGGCAAAGTTGCACCACAGGTGGTTGAACCAATCGAGCACCGACGGGTTGTCGCTGGTGGTCAAATATTCCACCGTGCCAATTTTGGGTGTAGGCAAGGCGGTGATGGGCGTGAGGATGATGTCCCAATCTTCAAAGAACTGACCAAACGCCCGCGACGTGGTGTTGAACACGGCCTGCATGCGGGCCCGCTCGGTGAAAGTGGTGTTCAGGCCCATCTCCCAAATCTTGATGTTGATCGGCTCAACCAGATCCGCTGGTGGGCGCGTCAGACCCCGAGGGGCCAACAAGTTGGAAATCGTCTGCGCAAAGTTACTGATGTAGCAGGTCGTCTGCGCATCGAACGCAGCCCGGAAATCCACCTCAGGCAAGGCCCAATCCACCTGGTGGCCCAGGCCCTCCAAAAAGCGCCCTACCCGCTCCAGCTCAGCCACAAAATGCGGCACCGCCCGAAAGTCACCCCACTCGTGCGAGAGCGCGATGCGCAGGCGCGGCGGGTCGCGCTGGATCAAGGTGCTGTAAGGCTCTGCGGGCATCCAGTAAGGCATGAACTCGCCCGGCGCACCGCCACGGCAGTGGTCCACAAAAGCGGCCGTGTCACGCACTGTGCGACTTTGGCAGCCTTGGGTCGAGACCAGACCGGTCAGGTCAGACGCTGCAGGCGCGATCGAGAACACCCCGCGTGAAGGTTTCAAGCCGATGTTGCCATTGGCCCCTGCAGGGATGCGGATGGAGCCTCCGCCGTCGGTGGCGTGCGACAGCGGCAACACGCCCGCAGCCAATGCCACGGCTGTACCGGCGGAGGAGCCGTAGCTGGTGTACTCAGGGTTCCAGGGGTTGCGGGTCACATACACCGCCGGGTTTTCGGCCGAGCTGCACACGCCGAACTCGGGAGTGGTGGTGCGGCCGATGATGTTCAGGCCCGCACGGCGCATTTGTCCGGTGAGGAACGTGTCTGCCGTGGCGCGGTTGCCGCGCATCATCTGGGCCCCCATCTCCTGCAGGCGCCCCTTGAGGGTTGGCCCCAAGTCCTTCATGAAAAAAGGCACCCCTGCAAACGGCCCCTCAGGGTTCAGTCCGTCTTTGAGCGGGTCGGCCACCACATCGTCAAACACCTCGACCACAGCGTGCACCGCCGGATTGATCAGGGCCACCCCAGTCGCCGCCTGTTGGGCCAGCTCAGCTGGGGAAACATCGCCCCGCCGCACGCATTCGGCCAGGCCCACCGCATCATGTTGCACCCACTCTTGCCAAGTCATTGCCAATGTCATCACCACCATCCTTGCTCTTGCATCTGTGCAACACGCGGCAAAGTCTGCACGCACCCGTTCACAATTCAGATCATTTTGCAGCGCCGGACAAAACGCTCATGTACCGAAGGCGACCTGTGTTTTAAGCCCCCAAAAAGGCGAAAAAAAACCAAGCCCGAAAGCTTGGTTTTTTGACGGTTTGGTGGTGGGGTGCTACCAGAGGGCAAACGAACTGGGAATAGCAATCCCCGGTCCTGACTAGGCACAGCTAGCTAGTGCGAAATCGCTCGTCGTTTTCCAGTGACAACCTGCAAATTCAAGCCCCAATTTTGTTGGTTTGCGGACGGCGGTTCAAATCCGTAAAACACTATTGAAACAACGACCACAGACTTCAATTTTTTATTCAGCCCTGCTTGCCGGGCAGACCCCCCGCCTGGTTGACAACAC
>JBIKHW010000297.1:0-4391 GCA_044361935.1 Limnohabitans sp.
CTGATCGCCGCCGCTTTTGAAGAAGTGGACGCCACGCCCATGGAAGGCTTTGACCCCAAAGCGGTGGACGAAATTTTGGGTCTGCGCGCTCGCGGCCTGCGCAGCGTGGTCCTCGTGCCCCTGGGCTACCGTGCTGCCGAGGGCGATTGGTTGGCAAATCTGAAAAAAGTGCGCCGCCCCACCGCCCAGTTTGTGACCGAAGTCAAATAAAGGCCGCACCCGCTGATGTCGGGCACGGTTCCTCCCCCACAAAGCCGCAGATCCTGCGGCTTTGTGCTTTAACATCAAGGACTTCCCAAACCGGGATGTCTATCCAAGGAACCAACATGGCCAAAGGCGAACAACGCAGCAACAAAATGGCCAAGAAGCCAAAGAAAGACACGTCACCCCCCAAGACGTTCACCTCAGACCGCCCCATGGCCCCGTCCACCTTTGTGGCGCCTCGCGGCAAAGTCAAAGACAAGTGATTTTTTTGGCCAGGCGCCCTTTTGACTGGGCCCACTTGGCCCGTCCTGCATGACCCCGATCCACGAAGACGAGCACCTGCTGGTGCTGGAAAAACCCAGCGGCTTGTTGTCGGTGCCCGGTCGCGGCCCGGAAAAGCAGGACTGTCTTTCGAAAAGGGTACAAGACAGCTACCCCGAAGCCCTGATCGTGCACCGCTTGGACCAGGACACCTCGGGCCTGCTGCTCATGGCCCGGGGCATTGAAGCCCAGCGCCGCTTGAGTAAGTTGTTTGAAACCCGCCAGGTCAAAAAGCGCTATGTGGCGGTGGTGTCGGGTCAGCCTTCTGAAACACAAGCCCAAGTGCCGTCTGACGAAGACGGCTGGCGCACCATCGATGGCCCGATCCTGCTCGACTGGGAGCGCCGCCCGCTGCACATCATCCACCCCGACGGCAAAGCCAGTCGCAGCCGCTGGCGTACGCTGCAAACCAGCGACAGCGCCAGCCTGATCGAGCTCGAACCCGTCACGGGCCGCACCCACCAGCTGCGTGTTCACCTGCAAAGCATTGGCCATCCCATGCTGGGCGACTCGCTGTACGCCCCACCCGACATCAAGGCGCTGAGCCCCCGCTTGCTGTTGCACGCACAAGAGCTGGCCTTTGTGCACCCGTTCACCGAGCAAGCATTGGCGTTCAAGGCCCCGGTCGAGTGGTCTGCCCTATCGCCGTACTTCGCCGTTCATCACCCCCAGCCCTGAGCGCTCAGGCTTTGGCTGCGCCCTTGATGCGGCCCGACACCACACCACACAGGACCACCAGGCCCATGCCCGTGAAGGCCAGCGCGTCCGGGATGTGGTCAAACAGCCACCAACCCATCACCGTGGAAAAGGCCACCCCGGTATAGAGGAATGGCGAGACCACCGAGGCCGGGGCTTTGGAAAACGCCACGATCAGCAGGTATTGGCCCAGCGTGGCGGCCAAGCCCACCAAGAGCAGCAGCGTCCATTCTGTGAGGCTTTGCGGCGTGACCCAGGCATTGAACACCAAGAGCGTGCTCACCGCCCAGCCCACCCAGCCTGTGTAGAGCTGCATCACGGCCGGGTCTTCGGTGCGCGTCATGTGGCTGGTCACGGCCTGAAACACGGCGTAAGTCACCACCACCGTGAGCGCCATCCAGCCCACCGAGCTGTCCACCTGCCCACCCGGACGGATGACCAGCAATGCGCCCATCAGCCCGCCCACCACCATGAGCCAGCGCAGCGGTGAGACCTGCTCTTTCATGACAAAGCGGGCCAGTGCCGTCAGCATCAAGGGCGTGAGCATGACGGTGGCGGTGAACTCGGCGACCGGCATGCGCTGCAGGCAATAAAAAGCCAACAAACTGCACGACACCATGAGCAAGCCGCGCAGCAACTGCCAGCGCAGGCTGTGTGTGCGCCACATGGCCCAACCCCGCACCGGGGCCAGCACCAGCGCAGTGCCCACAGCCTGCACCGCATAGCGAAACCACAACACCATCACGGGCGTGACACTGAGCATGACCCATTTGCTGGTGGCGTCGCTGAAACTCAAGCTGGCCATGGCTAGTACGGCAAAAACGATGCCAGACCCGGCCCAGGCAGCTTGGGCCGGTGATTGGATGG
Source organism: Limnohabitans sp. (assembly GCA_044361935.1). Classification (GTDB taxonomy): domain Bacteria; phylum Pseudomonadota; class Gammaproteobacteria; order Burkholderiales; family Burkholderiaceae_C; genus Limnohabitans_A. The sequence continues at coordinate 2,089 of JBIKHW010000297.1, forward strand.
CGTTCGGTGTGGTGTGCAAGCTTTATCCCGTGGGTGACTCGACTTATTTTTGCATGCCCCGCCTGCCACCTCAGTCACCTGTGCATAGGCGCTGCAGGAAGAATTACCTTAAACGTCCACCAGCACAGAAGCCCCCAAGGCATTCGCCCGATAAAATACCAAGCTTTGCATTGGGTCCAACCTTTCATGTTGCTTTCCCCTTTTGAGCCAAGGCGCTTGGTCCTACTGCGCCATGCCTTCTGCCTGGCCGCTCTGGCCCTGTCAGTGGTTCTGATCGGATGGTCTTCGGCCACTTTGGCACAAACCCCAACGGCTGCCGAAGAAGCCATCAAAAAAGCCATTCAAGCAGGTCAACTCGATCAAGCTCGCCAACTGGTTCTAAAAGAACGCAAAAACGCGCCCCAAGCCGTGCAATGGCGCTTCATGGAGGGGGTGATTCAAGCCCAACAAGGTCAAATCGACAAGGCCATCGAGACCTTCAAGCAAATCACCCAAACGCATCCCGAGCAATCCGAGGCCTACAACAACTTGGGGGTTCTGTACGCCTCGAAAGGCCAGCTCGAGGCCTCCAAAGCCTTTCTGGAAAAAGCCCTGCAAACCCACCCCAGTTATGCAGCAGCGCACCGCAACTTGTCGGATGTGCACAGCCAACTGGCCAAACAAAGCTACGCCAAGGCCCTGCAGGTCGACCCCAAGGCCAAAGCCAGCGCGCCTCAATTGACCTTGCTGGGCAGCATGGGCACCGAGCAGCGCGGCCAGCCACCCGCCCAGAGCATGGCTTCGCTCACGCGTCCTGCGGCCCAGGCCACAGGCCAAGCCGCCAGCCAAGCCGCCAGCCAAGCCCCAACACCTGCAGCTGCAGCTGCATCTGCGGCCAAGGCGAGCACCAGCGCACCCGCCAAGCCCAGCCCGCCCGTTGCAGTGGCGCCCCCTGCCGCAGCACCTGCAGCACCTGCAGCACCTGCAGCACCTGCAGCGCCCCAGCCAGCGGTCAGCCCTGCTGCTGATGCCCGACAATCCGACCGCGCCGCCATTGAAAAAGCGGTGCAGGACTGGGCCAAAGCATGGAGCGACAAAGACATGGCGCGTTACTACGCGGCCTACGCAAGCAATTTCACACCCGCCAACCGGGCCAGCCGTCTCCAATGGGAGAGTGACCGCCGAATCCGCATCGTGTCCAAAAAATCGATTTCGGTGAAGGTGCGCGAGTTGCAAATCAGCTTCACTGGCGAGACGGCATCGGCGCGCTTCCAGCAGCTGTACAGCTCAGATAACCTGAAAGGCACCAGCAGCAAAACCTTGGACTTGGTGCGACAGGGTAACCGCTGGCTGATTGTGCGCGAGTCGGTAAATTGAGATCCAGACTGCGCTTGCCGCCACCCGATCACTGGGGTGAGCAGGTGGGCAAAACATCTACACCTGAACGCCCTCAGAGTCCGTGGCGATTCCAAAAACTGGGCTGGCTAGGCGCTCTGATGGTGCTTTCGGCTGTCATTTGGTGGGGGTTGGACAATGCAGCGCCAAAGGGCAATAAGGCCTGGAGCGAACTGAGCATAAGTATGGGCATGACCCCTTCGACCAGCCTGTCCTGGCAACTGGCGTTCGAGCCGCAAACAACCCTGGAACCGGCGACACACGAGTTGGGGGCGGAGCCGCTTTTGCGGCAAATTTACGCCCAACTGGGCGAGGGCGAACGGGCTCAGGCCTTGGCGACGGCCAGCGTGCTGGCCGAGCGCTTTCCCACCTTTCAACTGGGCCAGCTGCTGTACGCCGATTTGCTCAACATCAGCTCAGCCAACCCGGTGCCTTGGTCCGATACAGACGAGCTCAACGCGCACTCATTAAGCAAGCGTCTGGATGAGCTGCTTTTGGAGTCCAAGCGCAGACTCCAGCGGGACAGTGTACAAAGTCTGCAGGGCAAAATCCCGGCTGCACTGGCCTTCCTGAGCCCCCAGCAAGCCTACGTGGCGGCCGTGGATGCCTCCAAATCGCGTCTTTACTGGTTCGAAAACCGCAGTGGCAGCGATGGTCGTTTGCAGCTGCACCTGGTTAAGGAAAGCTACATCTCGGTGGGTATCAATGGGGTGGGCAAGGACAAAGAAGGCGATGGCAAAACCCCACTGGGCGTTTACTTCATCCTGCGCCATTTGCCTGGCGAGGGTCTGCCTGATTTGTTTGGCGAAGGGGCCTTGACACTGAACTACCCCAATGCATTAGACCTGATGCGAAAAAAAACCGGCTCGGGCATCTGGCTGCACGGCACGCCCAGCGCCCAATACGCCAGAGCCCCGGAGTCCACCGAT
>JBIKHW010000046.1:0-14193 GCA_044361935.1 Limnohabitans sp.
ACCCGACCCCTATTTCCTCGGACCTCCATCGGAGACAAGACATGAGCTACATCGCCCCCCTCAAGGACATGCTTTTCAACATCGAGCATCTGGCCCGCATCGACCAGATAGCGCAGATCCCCGGTTTTGAAGACGCCGGTTTGGAAACCGCGCAAGCGGTGCTTGAGGAGTGCGCCAAGCTCAACCAGGACGTGATCTCGCCCCTGAACTGGGAAGGCGACAAGAACCCGTCCTTCCACAACGGCAGCGGCGTGACCACCACGCCCGGCTTCAAAGAGGCTTACCAGCAGTACGCCGAAGGCGGCTGGCAAGGCCTGCAGCACCCGGCCGACTTTGGCGGTCAAGGCCTGCCCAAAACCATTGGCGCAGCTTGCGGCGAAATGCTCAACTCCGCCAACATGGCTTTTGCGCTGTGCCCCTTGCTCACCGATGGCGCGATCGAAGCTTTGCTGACTGCCGGTTCGGACGAACTCAAAGCCACCTACCTGGAAAAGCTGATCTCCGGCCAGTGGACTGGCACCATGAACCTGACCGAGCCCCAAGCCGGCTCGGACCTGGCCGCTGTGCGCACCCGCGCCGAGCCCCAGCCCGATGGCACCTACAAAATTTTCGGCACCAAGATCTACATCACCTACGGTGAGCACGACATGGCCGAGAACATCGTGCACCTGGTGCTGGCCCGTGTGGTGGGCGCACCCGAAGGTGTCAAAGGCATCAGCCTGTTTGTTGTCCCCAAAGTCATGGTCAAGGCCGATGGCTCGCTTGGCGATCGCAACGATGTGCATTGCGTGAGCATTGAGCACAAGATGGGCATCAAGGCCAGCCCGACAGCCGTGCTCCAGTTTGGCGACAACGGCGGCGGCGTGGGCTATTTGGTGGGTCAGGAAAACCGTGGCCTCGAATACATGTTCATCATGATGAACGCAGCCCGTTATGCGGTGGGCGTGCAAGGCATCGCGATTGCCGAGCGTTCTTACCAGCGTGCCGTGCAGTACGCCCGTGACCGCGTGCAAAGCCGCCCGGTGGACGGCAGCTTGCCCGCTGCTGGCCCCATCATTCACCACCCCGATGTGCGCCGCATGCTGATGACCATGCGTGCCTACACCGAAGGCTGCCGCGCCATGGCCGCCACGGCCGCTGCGGCCTACGACGCCTCCCACCACCACCCTGATGCCGAGGTGCGCAAGCAAAACGCCGCGTTCTATGAATTCATGGTGCCGCTGGTCAAGGGCTACAGCACCGAGATGAGCCTGGAAGTCACCAGTTTGGGCGTGCAGGTGCACGGCGGTATGGGTTTCATCGAGGAAACCGGCGCGGCGCAGTACTACCGCGACGCCAAAATTTTGACCATTTACGAAGGCACCACCGCCATCCAGGCCAACGACTTGGTGGGCCGCAAGACCGCCCGCGACGGTGGCCAGACCGCCAAGGCGCTGGCTGCGCAAGTGGCGCAAACCGAAAGCGAATTGGCGGCTTCTGGCAACGCCGATGCGCTGGCTGTGGCCCGTCGCCTCAAAGCCGCCCGCGAAGCTTTTGTGGACGTGGTCGAGTTTGTGGCGGGCAACACCAAAGCACACCCCAACGACGTGTTTGCAGGCAGCGTGCCTTACCTCATGCTGGCGGGCAACCTGATGGCCGGTTGGCAAATGGGTCGCGCTTTGTTGGTGGCGATCACGCCCGAGGCGCAGGCTCAAGACGCCGCCTTCATGGCCGCCAAGGTCACCACTGCGCGGTTTTACGCCGACCACATCCTGTCCAAGGCCTCCGGCATCCGCGACAGCATCGTCGAAGGCGCAGGCAGCGTGACGGCCATGGCGCTCGAAGCTTTCTGACCCGAGGCTGCATGGGGTGGATGGGCCCTGTGCCACACCCCATTGCGGTCTGAGACCGCTTTCACAGGGTGATTTTCTTTAGGAGCGGTCTCTGACCGCGAAAGCCCCAATCGGCGCTGACGCTACATGAGTCTTCGACAACTTGTCGCCGCGTCGACACCGTTTGATGCGGTTGCCACCACACAATAGACCAATATTTTCAGGAGACCTCATGTCCAAGCTGCCCCCCGTTCTGGCGAATCTGCCTTTCCCCGCCATCGCTTCGCCCTTGTTCATCATCAGCAACCCCAAGTTGGTCATTGAGCAGTGCAAGGCCGGCATTGTGGGCTCCATGCCCGCCTTGAATGCCCGCCCAGCCGCACAACTTGAAGAGTGGCTGATTGAAATCACCGAGACCTTGGCCGCCTACAACGCCGCCAATCCGGACAAGCCTGCAGCCCCGTTTGCCATCAACCAGATCGTGCACAAAAGCAACGACCGGCTGGAACACGACATGGCCATGTGCGTGAAGTACAAGGTGCCGATCATCATCACCTCGCTGGGGGCGCGCGAAGAAATCAATGCCGCTGCCCACAGCTACGGCGGCGTGGTGCTGCACGACATCATCAACAACAAGCACGCGCACAAAGCCATCGAGAAGGGCGCAGACGGCCTGATCGCCGTGGCCGCGGGCGCGGGAGGCCATGCGGGCGTCAAGAGCCCGTTTGCCTTGATCCAGGAAATTCGCCAGTGGTTCGATGGTCCGGTGGCCTTGTCGGGCTCCATCGCCACGGGTGATGCAATTTTGGCCGCGCAGGCCATGGGCGCAGACTTCGCCTACATTGGCTCGGCCTTCATTGCCACACACGAAGCACGTGCGGCCGAAGAGTACAAACAAGCCATTGTGGACAGCAACTCCGACGACATCGTCTACAGCAATCTGTTCACGGGCGTGCACGGCAACTACCTGGCCCCGTCGATCCGCGCTGCCGGCTTGGACCCCGAAAACCTGCCCGAGTCCGACCCCAGCAAGATGAACTTTGGTGGTGACGCCAAAAAAGCCTGGAAAGACATCTGGGGCTGCGGCCAGGGCATTGGCGCGATCCAGTCGGTTCAAAGCACGGCCGATCTGGTGGCCCAATTCAAGGCCCAGTACCAAGCGGCCCGCGCCCGCCTGGCCTTGTGATGGCTTTTGCCTGAGCGGCCCTTGACCATCAAAGCACAGCGCCCTTCGGGGCGTTCTTTTTTGATCGATGCGATCAAGGCCGCAGGCTGTTTGTTGATCGTGTTGCACCACTTGGCGTTCTACGGGCCGATGTCGGATGTGGTGGCGGCTGCCTGGCCCGGTGTGGTCAACTGGCTCTATGACCACGGCCGTTTGGCGGTGCAGTTCTTTTTGGTGTGTGCGGGTTTTCTGACGGCGGGCAGCATGGCCCAGTACGAGTCACTGGTGCTGCCCGAGGCCCTGAAGCTGATTTGGCAGCGTTATTTGCGCTTGGCCATTCCCTTGTTGGCCGCGCTCAGTTTCACCGTGCTGATCACCGAATGGGTGCGGCCCGGCTTTGAGCACACGAGTCTGTCGGCCCCACCCGACTGGGGTCAGGCCCTGGCGCACGTCATGCTGATGCAGCATCTGCTCGACCTGGAGGCATTGTCGGCTGGCATTTGGTACGTGGCGATCGATGTGCAGCTGTATGCGATGGCCTTGGGTTGCCTTGTGGTGCTGAAGTCATGGCCCTTCCGACGAGAGTCGGTGCATCCAAGCGATCAAGCGGTGGACGCCAAAGCACGGGGAGATGCATGGCGCTGGGTGCTTTGGCTGGGGCTGGTGTGTGCCTCATTGTGGTGGTGGAATCGGGATGCCGATCTGGACGATCTGGGCGTGTATTTCTGGGGCAGTTATGGTTTGGGGTTGTTGGCTTGGGAGGCTCGTCGGCAAGCCTTTTGGGCCAAGGGCTATGCATTCACCCGGCTTTGGGTGCCAGGGGTTTTGTTGCTGCTGGTGGGGGGTGTGGCCTGGTGGCTGGAGCCCCGTCCACGTATCGCTGTGGCCTGGGGCATAGCCGCTTTGTTGGTGCTGGTGCCTGAGTCGTGGTTTGGCGGTGAGTCCGTGGGTCATTCACGCTGGCGGCCCGCTTTGCATTGGCTGTCAGGTGTGTCCTATTCGGTTTTCCTCATCCACTTCGGTGTGTGCCTGGCCGTCAATGCTGCCATCACAGCGCACTGGCCTGATGTGCTGTGGGCCAATGCGCTGGGCATGCTGCTTGCCTTGCTGCTGTCGCTGCTCTTGGGCGACTGGCTTCATCGGCTGGTCGAGAGGCATCCACCCACCGTGTGGCGATGGTGGTTTTGGGTGGGGGCGTTCAAGGCCAGTGTGGCGCTGGCCTTGCTGATGAACCCGATGGTTTGATCTTGGGCAGGGGTCTTCAGTGCACCTGGCTGGCTTTGACTTTTTCGGTGATGTAGGCCAAAGCCTCTTCCACCTGGTCAATCAAAATCAGGCACAGATCGCCCGGTAAGAGACGAGACAAGGCGGTGTCGATGGCGTTGAATTCACCCTGGATGTCTTGCACATGTGTGGTGCGCAGGGCGCCTTGCAGGCCTTCGCGCAGCAAACCAATCACCTCGCCGTCTTCACGCCCGCGTTGGCAGGCGTCTTGATAAAGCAGCACTTCGTCAAAGGCCTTGCCCAGAATTTGCGTCTGGTCGCGGATGTCCTGATCGCGCCGATCACCAGCACCGCTGATGACAACCACGCGCTTGTTCGCGGGCATGTTGTCCACCGCCTGGACCAAAGCAGCGATGGCGTCGGGGTTGTGCCCGTAGTCGGCAATCAGGGTCGCACCCCGGTAGTCAAACAGGTTGAAGCGGCCAGGCACGCCCTGGATGTCGCTGATGAAGCTGGCCAGGCCTTGAGCGATGGCATCCCAATGCACATCCACAGCCCAAGCGGCACCCACAGCAGCCAACACGTTTTCGGTCTGGAAACCGATTTGACCGTTGCGCGTGAGCGGCACTTGGCTGAGCGGGATGCGGAAAACCTGCTTGCCTTTTTGGGCCACGATGGCACCGTCTTCGACATAGACCACGCGTTTGCCCTGGGCGCGGTGCGTGGCCAGCACGGGGTGATTGGGGTCGAGCGCAAAAAACGTCACATCGCCCGGGCAGTGCCGGGCCATGGCCACCACGGCCGGGTCGTTGGCATTGAGCACGGCCATCCCCGATGGCTCCACATTGAGCACGATCACGCGCTTGAGTACCGTCAGGTCTTCCAGCGTGGTGATGAAGTTCAAACCCAGGTGGTCGCCTGCGCCCAAGTTGGTCACCACGGCCACTTGGCAGCGGTCAAAAGCCAGCCCTTCACGCAGCATGCCGCCCCGGGCGGTCTCGAACACTGCGGCATCTACATCGGGGTGCATCAGCACATTGCGGGCACTGCGCGGGCCGCTGCAGTCGCCTGAATCGGTCTGGCGGCCATTGACATACACGCCATCGGTGTTGGTCATGCCCACGCGCAGACCCTGTGCTTTGAGCAGGTGGGCAGCCAAGCGCACGGTGGTCGTTTTGCCGTTGGTGCCGGTCACGGCAATGACCGGGATGCGGCCATTGCCACCATCCGGGAACATGTGGTCAATGACGGCGTTGCCCACGTCCCGGCCTTTACCGAAGGAGGGGCTGATGTGCATGCGCAGGCCCGGTGCGGCGTTGAGTTCGACAATGCCGCCGTTTTGTTCTTCGAGCGGGCGCGAGAGCGATTCGCACACCACGTCCACACCGCAGATGTCCACGCCCACCATTTGCGCCGCCGCGATCACGCGGGCTTTGACCTCGGGATGGACTTCATCGGTCACGTCGGTGGCGGTGCCACCGGTAGACAGGTTGGCATTGTTGCGAAGGATCACCCGGCGGCCCTTGGCAGGGACCGACTCGGGCTGCAGGTCTTGCGCGTGCAGGCGGCCGATGGCGATGTCGTCAAAACGGATTTTGGTCAGCGAGGTGGCGTGGCCTTCGCCTCGGCGTGGGTCTGCATTGACCTGGTCCACCAGTTGGCGCACCGTGTGCTTGCCGTCGCCCACCACCAGTGGCGGCTCGCGGCGTGCGGCGGCCACCAGCTGCTTGCCCACCACCAGCAGGCGGTAGTCGTGTCCGGGTAAAAACTTTTCGACCAAGACGGTGCCGTAGCGCTCTGCGGTGACGTAGGCATTGTCAAAAGCCTGGCGAGCGGTGATGTTGACCGAGACCCCTTTGCCTTGGTTGCCATCTTGTGGCTTGACCACCACCGGCAGGCCGATCTCCTGGGCAATGGCCCAGGCTTCGTCCAGGCTCTTGGCGGGGCGGCCCATGGGCACGGGCACGCCCGCGGCATGCAAGAGGCTCTTGGTCAGGTCTTTGTCCTGCGCGATCGATTCGGCAATGGCACTGGTGGTGTCGGTCTCAGCGGCCTGAATGCGGCGCTGTTGTGCGCCCCAACCGAATTGAACCAAGCTGCCATCGGTCAGGCGACGGATCGGGATGCCGCGTGCCACGGCCGCGTCCACAATCGCGCCAGTTGAAGGACCCAGGCGCACGTCTTCGTCGAGTTCGTGCAGTTGTGCGATGGCGCCTTCCAGGTCGAAGCCGGCACCTGCCGCGGCGGCTTGGCACAGTTGCTCGGCCAGGTTCAGTGCCAGACGGCCCACCGCTTCCTCGGTGTACTGCACCACGACCTGAAACACGCCGGGTTCTTCGGTGGGCGTGGTGCGACTGAAGGACACCGGGCAGCCCGCATGCGCCTGAAGGCTCAGGGTCACTTTTTCCAGGGCGTGGGCCAGAGAGGCCGCCTCGCCCGGGCGCTGTCCGTCAAAGGGTCCGACTGCCGGGAAGATGCGCCGCAGCTGCTGCTCAACCGGGTGCTGCGCCGACAGACCGTAATCTTCTGGGCTGCAACTGACAATGGCTTCGATGGCGGTATGGCGGCTCCACAAATTGGGGCCACGCAAAGCGCGAATGCGGGAGACTTGCATGAAGGTGGTTTCCAGGAAGGAGTGGGGTGGCGATGGGGGCCTGCTTCAGGCGGTGGGCAGGCTGCCGTAACTTTTGATGCCGGCCCGGATCAGGTCGGTACCGATGTCCAGCGCCCAAGCCGCGCAGGCGGCCACCAGCATGTCGCTCGTGTTCAGGCTGCCATTTTTCAAAAGTCGGGCCACGGCCGGGCGCTGGCTCGACAGCACCAAATGTTCTTTGGCGCCTTGGGCCAGCACCAGCTGACCTTCACGCCAAAAACCGACCCTGTGGCCTGCACTGCGGTGCGCTTGCAGGCGGGCGTTGTGTTCATCTTCGGCATACAGCATCACGTCGCCATCGCAGTGGTCGGCCAGGTCCGCGACTTCGGGTTCGGCAGCGTTCAGCACGGCTGTGCCTTCGGGCAGCACGACGTCGATTTGGGTGCGGATGTAGCTCGGCATTTTTTCATCACCGCCGGGGAACAGGTCGTCCAGGCCGGTGGCGCGGGGCATGCGGGTGACGATGCCGATCTGGCAGCGGTCGTACGGAAGGCCTTGGGCCAGCAGATGGCGTGCATCACTTTCGAAAACGGCGGCTTCCACGCCCCGGTTGATCAGCAAACGCTGCCCCTGCGCCCAATCCATGCCGTCCTGAGTGGGCAGCTGGCGTTGATTCAAGAACAAGCCATTGGCACACGACAGCCCGGTGTGCAGACCCTTGAGGTGCAGCAACCATGCCACCAATTGGGCGGCCCTGGTCGTGTCGCCATCGCCCATCAGGCCCACCACAGGAATGCGGCCGTTGTCCTCGGGTTTGAACAGGTGGTTGGCAATCGCTTGGCCCACCGGGCGTGGCTGACCTGTGGCCGGTTTGAGGTGCATCAGCAGCCCTGGGCCGGCATTGACCTCGACCACCGCACCGCCTTGTGGCCCCAGCGGCTTGGCAATGTCTTGCGCCACCAGGTCGACCCCGGCGATGTCGAGGCCCACGACACGCGCAGCCAGCACCGCTTGTGCGGCCACGTCAGGGTGCACCAGGTCGGTCACGTCCATCGACATGTTGCCGGTGCGCATGATCAGCACACTGCGGCCCGCTTCGGGCACGCTGTCGGCGTTCAGGCCTTGGCGCTTGAGTTCCAGTACCGAGGTGGTGTGTTCGTCCAGGCGGATGGTGTCCAGCGGAAAGTCCTCTTCCTCGCCGCGACGGGGGTCGGAGTTGATTTGCAGCTCGATCAGCGCTTGCACGGTGTGCACGCCGTCACCCACCACGCTGGCGGTCTCGCCTTTGTTGGCGGCCACCACTTGGTCGCCCACCACCAGCAGGCGGTGTTCTTCGCCCAGGATGAAACGCTCGACGATGACTTCGCTGCCTTCGGCCAGAGCGATGCCATAAGCCGCTTCGATGTCTTCCTGGCGTGACAGCTCTAGGGACACGCCCCGGGCATGGTTGCCATCGGTGGGCTTGACGCAGACGGGCAGACCAATGTCTTGGGCCGCGGACCAGGCCGCTTGCGGGCTGTCGACGATCTGGCCTTCTGGCACGGGCACACCGCACATGCCCAGCAGCTGTTTGGTCAGGTCCTTGTCTTTGGAGATGCCTTCGGCAATGGCACTGGTGCGGTCGGTCTCGGCGGTCCAGATGCGGCGTTGACGCTGTCCATAGCCCAGCTGCACCAAGTTGCCATCGTTGAGGCGGATGCTTGGAATGCCTCGATCTGCAGCGGCATCGATGATGCTGGCCGTGCTGGGTCCGATGCACAGGCTGTCCACCATTTGGGTCAGTTGGGCGATGTGACCGGCCACGTCAAAGGGTTGGTCTGAAATCGCGGCCAAAATCAAATCGCGTGCACTGAGCAGGGCCTGGCGGCTCACGGCTTCGTGGCGCGTGCGGATGACCACTTTGTAAACCCCCCGGGGCCCTGCCTCACGGGCTTTGCCAAAACCGGTTTGCATGCCGGCGCGGGTTTGCAGCTCCAGCGCCACATGCTCCAGAATGTGACCAGGCCAGGTGCCTTCTTCCAACCGCTTCAAAAAACCGCCACGCTCGCCCACGCTGCAGCGGTGCTCGACCAGGCCGGGCAGCCAGGACACCAGCCGCTGAGCAAACCCGGGCAGGGTGTTGGAGGGACTGTCTTCCAGATCACCGATGTCGATCAGGGCTTCAATGACGGGGCGGTAAGTCCAGATGTTGGGGCCGCGCAGATGGGTCATGCGCAGGAACTGGATCTGGTGGGGTGTGGGGTGTGCGCTCATGCTTTTTGGGGGCAGCGATAGAATCGGCGCTCGATCGCGGGGGTGGCCAGCAGTGGGGCTGGAAGCTCAATGTTCAACAGGTGCATGGCTTGTGCAGGCGGTTTCAACCGGGTCGATGTGTTTTTTTTTATCGTCGCGCCACCAGGGCGTAACGGGTTTTTAGGGTTCAGCCTTCATGTCTTCAGTACTTTCTTCTGCATCTTGGCGTTCGGTTGTGCCGGACGAATGGCAAGCAGAAGTGCAATCGAGGCTTCAACCCGATGAAAACGCTTCAGCATGGGTTTTGGTTGACCTGAATACGGCGCTGAAGTTCCACAAAATCGCCTTGATTTTGACCGATCGGCGTATCCTGACCGCCAGTTTGACTGAAAAGAATTGGCAAAGCTGGCCTTTGACCGAAGGTCAACGATTGCGCCAGTCGGACCATGCCGGGGTCGGGCAGCTGGAGTTGACGGATGCGCAAGGGCGCTTGGCCGTATGGCGTTTCACTCTGGGCCTGCAAGAGGCTGTTTTTCGATGGGTGGCGCAGTTCGATGCGCAGCAAAGCCACCGTGCCCAAATCCAAGGCGGTGTGCCCGAAGATCTTCAAGGCAGGCCGATGCAGTCGGTCCATGCGCTCGTGTGCCCGATATGCCAAGCGAGCATGTCCGAGGACGATGACGAGTGCCCCGTCTGCAGCCGCGAAGACCTGAACCCACCGTCCACTTGGACCTTGCTCAAAATATGGCGCTTTGCCCGTCCTTACAAGCGTTCTTTGTTGATTGGCTTTTTGCTGACACTGGCTTCCACCGCAGCCACCTTGGTGCCGCCTTACCTGACCATGCCCCTGATGGACGAGGTGCTGATTCCTTACCAAAACGGGGCCGACATCGATCCGGGTTTGGTGTCTCTGTACCTGCTGGGATTGTTCGCTTCGGGTTTGCTGGCCTGGGGCTTGGGTTGGGCCAAAACCTACATCCTCGCGCTGGTGTCCGAGCGCATCGGATCTGATCTGCGCACCACCACTTACGAGCATTTGCTCAAACTCTCGCTGGAGTATTTTGGTGGGCGCCGTACCGGCGATCTGATCGCCCGCATCGGCAGCGAAACCGACCGCATCAACGTGTTCCTGTCGCTGCACCTGCTGGACTTTGCCACCGACGTGCTGATGATTTTGATGACGGCCATCATCTTGTTCTACATCAACCCCACTTTGGCGCTGGTGACCTTGTTGCCGCTGCCCTTCATTGGCTGGTTGATCCATGTGGTGCGTGAAAGACTCCGCACCGGCTTTGAAAAAATCGACCGCGTTTGGGCCGAGGTCACCAACGTGCTGACCGACACCATCCCCGGCATCCGGGTGGTGAAAGCCTTTGCGCAAGAAGATCGCGAGGCCCAGCGGTTCAAGGACGCCAACGTGCACAACCTGCAGGTCAACGACCGGCTCAACCGTGTTTGGTCACTGTTCTCGCCCACGGTGACGTTGATGACCGAAATTGGCTTGCTGGTGGTTTGGGGTTTTGGCATCTGGTTGGTGTCAGACGACCAGATCACCGTGGGTGTGTTGACTGCGTTTTTGGCCTACATTGGGCGCTTTTACAGCCGCCTCGATGCCATGAGCCGGATCGTCTCGAACACCCAAAAAGCTGCAGCCGGGGCCAAGCGGATTTTTGACATCCTTGACCACGTCTCCAGCGTTCCTGAACCGGTGAACCCTGTGGCTTTGCCGCCGCAGGTCAAAGGCCACATCACGGTGCGCGACGCGGACTTTCGCTACGGCAACCGCGCCGTGATCCGACAGCTGAACCTCGATATCCAGCCCGGCCAGATGATCGGTCTGGTGGGCCACAGTGGCTCGGGCAAAAGCACGCTGGTCAATTTGATTTGTCGCTTTTACGACCTCAGTGAGGGCGCGATCGAGTTGGACGGCACCGACATCCGCCAGCTCAAGGTGGCCGACTACCGCCGCCAGATTGGTCTCGTGCTGCAAGAGCCATTTTTGTTCTTCGGCACCATCGCCGACAACATCGCCTACGGCAAGCCCGACGCCACCCGCGAAGAGATAGTGGCCGCAGCCCGCGCCGCGCATGCCCACGAGTTCATTTTGCGCATGCCCCAGGGCTACGACTCGCTGGTGGGCGAGCGCGGACAAGGCCTGTCGGGTGGCGAGCGCCAGCGCATTTCGATTGCGCGGGCCTTGCTCATCAACCCGCGCATCCTGATCCTGGACGAGGCCACATCGGCCGTGGACACCGAGACCGAAAAAGAGATCCAAAAAGCGCTCGACAACCTGGTGCGTGGGCGCACGACGATTGCCATCGCGCACCGCTTGTCCACCTTGCGCAAGGCCGACCGTTTGGTGGTCATGGACAAAGGGGTGGTGGTCGAAGAGGGCACACACGATGTGCTCATGGCGGCCCAGGGCGCTTACTGGCGTTTGTACGAAGCGCAGCAACGTCAGGCCGAGTCCGAGGCGGTGCTGGGCGGCAGCGACGAGGACAAGAAGGTGAGCGCATGAACCCGTTTGATTTGGAACGCGATGCCTTTGGCCGATGGGTGTTGGTCTTGGCCGATGCCACACGCCACAGCCCGGTGACCGCCTTGCGTGCCTATCCGGTGTCGGCACCTGACCAAGGCGTGGCCCTGATGGATGCCGATGGCCATGAGTTGCTCTGGGTGCCCGATCTCGGTGCGCTGCCCATCGCCTTGCAGGCCACGCTGCGCGAGGCGCTGGATGAGCGCGAGTTTTTACCTCAAATCCTGCGCCTGGACACTGTGAGCAGCTTGGTCACGCCCAGCACCTGGTCGGTGCAAACCGACCGGGGTGCCACACAATTCATGCTCAAAGGCGAAGAAGACATCCGCCGCCTCACGGGCACGGTGCTGTTGATCAACGACGCCAATGGCGTTCAATACATGATCCGCGACCTGGCGGCCATGGACAAACACTCGCGCAAACTGCTGGACCGTTTTCTCTGAGCCGTGCCCATGGATTTGGCCCGATCAAGATGAAACATTCATGAAACTTTGGTCATCCCGAGCGAAGACCCGGGATCCAGTGCGGACCACCACCCTTTGCCAAGACCGGCGGTAAACACTGGATCCCGGCTCAAGGCCGGGATGACGAAAAAAACAAGTCCGGAATAGCAAAAAAGTCCGGGATGACAAAAACAAGGCCGCGATGCCTGGTAAAAAAACTGCTGGACCGTTTTCTCTGAGCCGTGCCCATGGATTCGGCCCGATAGAGATGAAACATTCATGAAACTTTGGTCATCCCGGGCGAAGACCCGGGATCCAGTGCGGACCACCGCCCTTTGCCAAGACCGGCGATAAACACTGGATCTCGGCGCAAGGCCGGGATGACGAAAATATAAGGCTGGGATGACGAAAAAAATAAGGCCGGGCTGACCCAGCGAACGATGAGTCCCTGACACCTGCAAATTTCTCAGAGCCGAATCAATCTGGATGCGCTTTTCAGAGCGGCCAGACCGAGCCCTGCTCAGGCACCAGCGCACGCCATTTGATCTCGTGCTCGATCCGCTGGCGCAGCATGTCGGACGCTTCGCGCTCACCGTGCACCACATACACCTGCCCGGGCGCACTGGGCATTTTGTGCAGCCAGCTCAGCAGTTGGTTGGCGTCGGCATGGGCCGAGGCCGATTCGATTTGCGCCACTTCGGCCCGCACCGCCACATCTTGTGCATGGATGCGGATGGTGCTGCGGCCGCTGGCCAGCGCCGCGCCCCGCGTGCCCGGGGCCTGGTAACCGGTCAGGATGATCATGTTGCGGTGGTCCCCCGCATATTGCGCTAGGTGGTGCAAGACGCGCCCGCCTGTGGCCATGCCGCTGGCCGCCAAAATGACCATCGGACCGTGCCGCCGCGCCAGTGATTTGGACTGCTCGGGCGTTTCCAGCATGGTCGCCACATGGTCCATGTTTCGCACTTCTTGGACATTCAGGCGGTGCTCGCCCGGGTGGCGCTCAAACAAGGCCGTGCTGTGAATGGCCATCGGGCTGTCCAGAAAAATCGGCAAGCCGTGGGGAATTTCACCTGCGGCCTTGAGTTGCGCAATGGTGTGCAACACGGCCTGCGCCCGCCCCACGGCAAAGACCGGCACCACGGCCACACCGCCGCGAGCGGCCAGTTTTTTCAGGAGCGGCCCGAGTTCTTCGAACAGCTTTTGTTGGGGGTGCTGGCGGTCACCATAGGTCGATTCGATGAGCACTGTGTCGGCCTGAGGCGGCGGCTCGGGCGGGTTCATCAACGTGTCGTCGGGTCTGCCCAAATCGCCAGAAAACAGGACGCGTCGCCCACCCACATCTAGCAGCAAACTGGCTGCACCCAGGATGTGGCCTGCAGGCTGAAATCGGCACTGCCAACCGCGGATCGGCTCAAACCATTGGCCCTGGTGCTCGGCGTGCAATTGCTTGAGGCTCTGAATGGCTTCTTGCTTGGTGTACAGCGGCAGCGCCGGAGCGTGTTTGGAAAAGCCGTGGCGGTTGGCAAAAAAAGCGTCTTCTTCCTGGATGTGCCCGCTGTCGGGCAACAGAATGCTGGCCAGGTCGCATGTGGCCGCAGTGGCGTGCACCCGACCCCGGAAACCGTTTTTCACCAGCAAAGGCAAATACCCGCTGTGGTCCAGGTGCGCGTGGGTCAGCACCACCGCATCGATGTGGGCCGGGTTGGCGGGCAGGGGGCTCCAGTTGCGCAAGCGCAGCTGTTTGTAGCCCTGAAACAGCCCGCAATCGACCAGCAGCCGCTTTTGCTTGTGCTCGATCAGGTATTTGGAGCCGGTGACGGTGTCGGCTCCCCCGAGGAAGGTGATGGTGGCGCTCATGCGCCCATGTTCAAGTCATTGGCTGGTTATGGGTTTGACTTGGGTCAACAAAGGGGGCTGGCTGAACATCCTGCCCCAAGTGCTTGAGGGGCTGCGGTGGGTTCCTCATGGCGGGTACGCAAAAATCGTCACCCACCGCAGCCCCTCAAGCACGGTCTCTCTCGGGGTGGAGAGGACTTCTCATTGCGGGTACGAAAAAACCTTCACCCGCCGCAGCCCCTCTCGCACGGACCAAGCGGGTTAGAGCAGACTCAAGCCCCGAAGAAGCCCTTCAGCTTATCGGTCCAGCTCTCGCCGCTGGGCTGGTGTTTTCCGCCACCTTTGGAGAG
>JBIKHW010000298.1:0-4369 GCA_044361935.1 Limnohabitans sp.
CAGGCAAGCCAGCGCCATTTTGGAGCCATCGGTCACGGTGGTGAACATCGACTCGCCAAACACAGCGTGGCCCAAGGCCACAAAGTAAAGACCGGCCACCAGTTCACCCTGGATGCGCAGCTCACAGCTGTGGGCCAGACCCTTGTGGTGCAGCTCTTCGTAAGCGTCGACCATCCGGGGCACAATCCAAGTACCTTTTTGACCAGCCCGGGGAGAGGTGGCGCAGTGGCGGATCACCTGTGCAAAGTCCCGGTCAAAGCACAGTTCAAAGTCTGGTGTCAGGCCCCAGCGTTTGAGGCTTTGCTGGAGTGACCGGTGGAAGCGGAAGTCTCGGGTTTTCAGCACCATGCGCGGGTCCGGGCTCCACCACAACACCGGTTGGCCCACATTGAACCAAGGAAAAATGCCTTCTGCATAAGCGTCCATCAAACGCTGGGCCGACAAATCACTGCTGGCGGCCAGCAGTCCGGGCGCTGACGATGAGGCGTCCCAAGCCCAGCTGACCGGGGGAAGGGCCTGGCCCTCAACAATCCAGGGCAGTTCGGGGGCATGGGAATGCGCATCGGCTTCGCTTGTCATGACGTAATTACACAATAAAAGCAGTCGTGAGGCGCGGCGCTATGATTTTGAGCATGCAAAACCTGCCCACTCACTGGATTCAACCCGATTGGCCGATTCACGCGCGTGTGCGTGCGCTCATGACCACTCGGCAGGGGGGCGTCTCTGCCTCCCCTTGGAACAGTATGAACCTGGGTGACCATGTGGGCGATCGGGTTGCCGATGTCCACAGCAACCGCGAGCGCCTGGCGGCAAAGATCGGGCACCGACCCGTTTTTTTGCAGCAAGTGCACGGGGTGGCCAGTGTGCAACTCAATGCGGCCACGCCCCAGGGTTTGGCGGCCGATGCCTGCTGGAGCCTTGAGCCGGGTGTTGCCTGCACCATCATGGTGGCCGATTGCTTGCCGGTTTTGCTGGGTGATGCAGACGGGCGGTGGGTGGCTGCAGCCCATGCGGGCTGGCGAGGACTGGCCGGGCCAGGCGGGTCTGATGAGTCAAATGGAGTGGGTGTGCTGGAGAGCCTGTGGGCGGACTTGAAGCATGCTGGGGCCGATGTGTCGGGCGTGATGGCGTGGCTGGGCCCCTGTATTGGTCCACAAGCCTTTGAAGTCGGGCCAGAAGTGCGGGCCGCTTTCGACGATGGCTCAACCGAGATGCAGGCGCTGTTTCAGCCCGCTGCAGCTGGCAAATTCATGGCCGATCTGGCCGGTTTGGCCCGTGTGCGTTTGCAGGCCTTGGGCGTCAAACGCGTGTTTGGCAATGACAGCAGCCCGCCCTGGTGCACCGTTTCAGAGTCAACGCTTTTCTTCTCCCACCGCAGGGACAGCCGCAGTCTCGGGCAAAGCGGCCGCATGGCCGCCTGTATCTGGTTGGAGCGTTGAGTCACTCTGGCTTGAAACGGCCTCCTGCCTGGCCTGTTCTTCCCGTTGGCGAATGGCTTTGCGGCGCAGGGGTGTGCCCATCAGGTAAACCACCAAGGCCATGGGCAACAAACCATAGAACACAAAGGTGATGATGGCCCCCAGCACACTGCCTTGGGTACTAAACGCTTCAGCCAGCGCCATGAGCAAGGTGACATAGAGCCAAGCGATCACGATCAGATACATAAATATTTGGCCCTTGTAATTTAGGTGACAACAAACTGAAAGATACTCGGAGACGGAGATTTGAGAAAAACGATGGATTCAGGAGACAAACGATGAGCACGTCCGCGCCGGATTTTTGGGCCCAAATGGGTGATGGTTTTCAGCAAAACCTGAGCAAGAGCTGGAGCCAGGCCATGCAGCATTTTCAGACCATCGACCTCGGCGGCCTGAAATCGGCCGTCGACCCGGCTGCGCCGAACCTCAAATTTTCACCTGAAAAGCTGCAAAGCCTCCAAGGCCAGTATTTCAAAGACGCCTCTGAATTGTGGAATCAGAGCCTGCACAACAGCCTGCAAGTCAAGGACCGGCGTTTTTCGGGTGATGCTTGGTCCTCCAACCCGATGGCGGCTTTTAATGCCGCGACCTATTTGCTCAATGCCCGCACCCTGATGGGCCTGGCCGATGCGGTCGAAGCCGATGAAAAAACCCGCACCCGTATCCGCTTTGCCGTAGAGCAGTGGGTGGCCGCTTCAGCGCCCAGCAATTTTTTGGCCTTCAACGCTGAGGCCCAAAAGAAAGCCATTGAGACAAAAGGTGAAAGCCTGGCCAAGGGCATTCAGAACTTGATGCACGACATGCAGCAGGGCCATGTCTCGATGACCGACGAAAGCCTGTTTGAAGTGGGCAAAAACGTGGCCACCACCGAAGGTGCGGTGGTTTTCGAGAACGAATTTTTCCAGCTCATCGAATACAAACCGCTCACCGCCAAGGTCTACGATAAGCCGTTCTTGCTGGTGCCGCCTTGCATCAACAAGTTCTACATCCTAGATCTGCAGCCCGAAAATTCGCTCATCCGCTACGCTGTGAGTCAAGGCCACCGCACTTTTGTGGTGAGCTGGCGCAACCCTGACGAGTCCATGGCGCAAAAGAGCTGGGACGACTACATCGAGCACGCAGCCATCGAGGCCATTCACACCGTGCAGGCCATCACAGGCGCCCCGAAGATCAACGCCCTGGGTTTTTGCGTGGGCGGCACCATTTTGTCGACCGCCCTGGCGGTGTTGGCGGCACGTGGCGAAAAGCCAGTGGCCAGCGCCACCTTCTTGACCACGCTGATCAACTTCACCGACACCGGCATTCTGGATGTGTTCATCGACGAAAACTTCGTCAAGTTCCGTGAACAACAAATGGGCCAAGGCGGCTTGCTCAAGGGTCAGGACCTGGCGTCCACCTTCAGCTTTCTGCGCCCCAACGATTTGGTCTGGAACTACGTGGTGGGCAACTACCTCAAAGGCGAGACACCCCCGCCGTTTGACCTGCTGTACTGGAACAGCGACTCGACCAACTTGCCCGGGCCTTTTTACGCCTGGTACCTGCGCAACACCTACCTTGAAAACAACTTGGTCCAACCCGGCAAAGTGACTGTTTGTGGCGAGGCCATTGATCTGGGTAAAGTCGACATGCCGGTCTACATCTACGGCTCTCGCGAAGACCACATCGTGCCGATCGGCGGGGCTTATGCCAGCACGCAGGTATTGCCCGGCAAGAAGCGTTTTGTGATGGGGGCCTCGGGCCACATCGCGGGCGTGATCAACCCGCCTGCAGCCAAAAAGCGCAGCCATTGGCTGAGCGAAGGCACCCAATTCCCGGCCGATGTGAACGACTGGATCGCCAGCGCCAAAGAGGTGCCTGGCAGCTGGTGGACCGACTGGTCGGACTGGCTCAAGGGCCATGCGGGCAAGCAAATTGCCGCGCCTAAGACCTATGGCAAAGGCACCAAATTCAAAGCCATCGAGGCGGCCCCGGGTCGCTATGTGAAGGCCAAGGCCTGATTCGTTTTTTTATTGGAGACAAAAATGGAAGACATCGTCATCGTTGCTGCGGCACGCACCGCCGTGGGTAAATTTGGCGGCTCGCTCGCCAAGACCCCCGCCACCGAGCTGGGCAGCATCGTCATCAAGGGTTTGCTCGAGCGCAGCGGCTTGCCGGTGGACGCCATCGGTGAAGTCATCATGGGCCAGGTGCTGGCCGCTGGTGTGGGCCAAAACCCCGCCCGCCAAGCCATGATGAAAGCCGGTGTGGCCAAGGAAACGCCAGCGCTGACCATCAATGCCGTGTGTGGCTCGGGCCTGAAGGCCGTGATGCTGGCGGCGCAAGCCGTGGCCTGGGGCGACAGCGAGATCGTGATTGCGGGTGGTCAGGAAAACATGAGCGCCAGCCCGCATGTGTTGAACGGCAGCCGTGACGGCCAGCGCATGGGCGACTGGAAAATGACCGACACCATGATCGTGGACGGCCTGTGGGACGTGTACAACCAGTACCACATGGGCATCACCGCTGAAAACGTGGCCAAGGCACACGGCATCACCCGCGAAATGCAGGACGCCTTGGCCGCTGGCAGTCAGCGCAAAGCAGCCGCTGCGCAAGAGGCGGGCAAGTTCAAGGACGAAATCGTCGACGTGCTGATCCCTCAGCGCAAGGGCGACGCGCTGGTGTTCAACACCGATGAATTCATCAACAAAAAAACCAGCGAAGAAGTGCTGGCCGGTCTGCGCCCCGCCTTTGACAAGGCCGGCAGCGTGACCGCGGGCAACGCCTCGGGCATCAACGACGGCGCTGCTGCCGTGATGGTCATGTCAGCCAAGAAAGCGGCCGCTTTGGGCCTCAAGCCCCTGGCCCGCATTGCCGCTTTTGGCACCAGTGGTCTCGACCCGGCCACCATGGGC
>JBIKHW010000299.1:0-4354 GCA_044361935.1 Limnohabitans sp.
ACACGGCTTCACGGTGGTGTCGGCCAAGCTGGGCTACAAACCCAAAAACCCGGTCGATCCGGCCAACCTGAGCGCCGAACAACTCGAAGAAGTCGAAGCCTTTTTGGGCGCGATCGACAACAACGACGACGTGCAGAACGTGTTTGTGGGCTTGGCGGGTTAAGCCCACCCCTTTCCCTGAAGGGCTTGACGGGTCATTCCCGTCAGGCCCTTTTGTTTTGGAGCCGGCAAACGACGCAAATTGGTGCAAACCCATGCACCAAGCAAGGGAAATCCATGAGCCACAAGTGATTTGCGCACACCTTTGATGCACACATCTTGCATACAAGATGCCAATACAAGTGGCACGGTATTCGCTAGAGGTTCAAGCAAAGGAATCCCTCGCCCGTGAACTCCAAAGACATTGCCGACCGGATCGTGGAAGCGATCCTTGCCCAAAAGCTGATGCCCGGCGCACGCCTGGGTGAGCAGGCTTTGTCGATGTTGTTTGACTGCAGCCGTACCTTGGTGCGCGAAGCATTGATGCAACTGGCCGCACGCGGCATCGTGCAGGTCAGCTCACGCCGGGGCTGGTATGTGGTGCAACCCTCCAAGACCGAAGCCCGTGAGGCTTTTGAAGCCCGCAGGGTGATCGAGACCGGCCTGATCCGCAGCGCGGGGACCATGGACAAGACCACCCTCAAGCGCCTGAAGCAGCACATCCAGCAAGAGAAAACAGCGCTCAAGCAAGACGATGTGGGGCGGCGCAGTTTTTTGCTCGGCGACTTTCATGTGTGCCTCGCCGAATGCCTGGGCAACCAACTACTCGCCGATACGCTGCGTGACTTCACAGCCCGCACAACGCTGATCGCCATGCTCTACCAATCCAGCCATGATGCGGTGAGGTCCTGCCAGGAACACATCGAGATTGTGCAAGCCCTCGAGCGCGGCGACAAAGAAACCGCCGAACAACTGATGGCTGAGCACATTGGTCAAGTGCAAGCGGCTTTGCAAATCAACGCCGCGCCTGTTGACCCGCTTGCCGAGTTGCGTCAGGCACTGGCGCCCATGAGTGCTGCCCGTGCTTCACCACCCAAAACAGGCCGAATCGCATCCCATAAAACCACTTCTTCAACCTCACCTTCCACTTACCTAGGAGCCTTGCTATGAAACTCTCAAAACGCCTTGTCTTGTCCACCGCCGTGGCCACCAGCCTCTTGACTTTGGCCGGTGCCAGCCACGCCCAAGTGGCGCTGGACAACATTCAAAAAGCCAAGCTGATCAAGATCGCCATCCCGACAGACTTTCCGCCTTATGGCTTTGTCGGCATCGACCTCAAGCCCCAGGGTCTGGACATCGACATGGCCAACTACATCGCCGCCAAGATGGGCGTGAAGATCGAGCTGCTGCCTGTGACCAGCGCCAACCGGATTGCCTACCTGCAAACCAAAAAAGCCGACTTGGTTATCTCCACTTTGGGCAAGAACGCCGAACGCGAGAAAGTCATCGACTTCACCTCGGCTTACTCGCCTTTCTTCCAAGGCATTTACGGCCCCAAAACCATCAACGTGAAATCCATGGCCGATTTGGCGGGCAAGACAGTGGCGGCCACTCGCGGCGCTTTGGAAGATCAAGAATTGACCAAGGTAGCCCCAGGGGGCACAGACATCAAACGCTTTGAAGACAACAACGCCACCGTCTCGGCTTTCGTCGCAGGCCAAACCCAGTTGTTGGCCACGGGCGTGTCGGTGGCGGGCGTGATGATGCAAAAGAACCCTCAGCTCAACACCGAATACAAATTGCTGCTCAAAGACAGCCCCAACTTCATTGGTGTGGCCAAGGGTGAAGACGCATTGCGCACCAAGGTCAACGCCATCATTGCAGACGGCAAGAAGTCAGGCGACATCGACAAGATGGCGCAAAAGTGGCTGGGCCGTCCTGCAGGTCAGTTGCCTGAATAAGCCCATGAAAGTTTGACACCATGGCCATTGAGCTGGACTTTGCGGCGGTTTTGACCGAGTGGCCCTTGCTGGTCAAGGGTGTGGCGTGGACGCTCGGCCTCACGGCCGTGTCTGCGGTGCTGGGCGTGCTGCTGGGCATTGGCTGCGCCTGGGTGCGCACGCAGGGGCCTGGCTGGAGCCGACCCGGCGTGGCCGCTTATGTGGAGTTGATCCGCAACACGCCTTTCATCGTCCAGCTCTTTTTCATCTTCTTTGGCCTGCCTGCCATGGGTGTGCGCCTGAGTCCCGAGTGGTCGTCGGTGATCGCCATGGTGATCAACCTGGGTGCGTATTCGGCCGAGATCGTGCGGGCCGGCATCCAGACCACGCCTGCCGGGCAAATCGAAGCGGCCATGAGCTTGGCCCTTTCTCGCATGCAGACCTTCATTTGGGTGGTTTTGCCACCGGCCCTGCAGCGCGTGTGGCCTGCGCTGGTCAGCCAAATCATCATCGTGATGTTGGGCTCGGCCGTGTGCGGGCAGATCTCGACCGAGGAGCTGAGCTTTGCTGCCAACCTGATCCAGAGCCGCAACTTCCGCGCCTTTGAAGCCTTCATCGTCGCCACCGCCATCTACTTGCTTCTGTCGATCGCGACCCGCGCCACGCTGAACTGGTTCGGCCAACGCTTCTTGTTCGGGGGCCGCCGTGGTTGAGTTTTCTCTTTGGGACATCGTCAGCAACTTGTTGCTGGCCGCCCGCTGGACGATTGTGTTGTCCTTGATCGCTTTTGTGGGCGGCGGCTTGGTGGGCCTGGCCCTCCTGGTGGTCCGCACCGCACCCAACCGCAGCTTGCAAAAAGCGGTGGCCCTGTATGTGCAGCTCTTTCAGGGCACGCCTTTGCTGATGCAGCTGTTCTTGGCGTACTTCGGCATGGCCATGCTGGGCGTGGAAACTTCGGCCTGGACGGCTGCGGCCGTGGCATTGACGCTGTACAGCAGCGCATTCCTCGCCGAAATTTGGCACGGCTGCGTCAAATCGATTGGCAAAGGCCAGTGGGAGGCCGCACAAAGCCTGGCGCTGAACTTTGTCGAGCAGTTGCGCTATGTGATTTTCCCGCAAGCAGCACGCATTGCGATCGCGCCCACCGTGGGCTTTCTGGTGCAGGTGGTCAAAGGCACCGCACTGGCTTCGGTCATTGGTTTTGTCGAGTTGACCAAGGCTGGCACCATGATCACCAATGCCACTTTCAAACCCTTTGTGGTCTACAGCTGTGTGGCTGTGATGTATTTCCTGATCTGCTACCCGATCAGCCTGTATGCACGCTCTCTCGAAGGCAAATTCCATGTCCAACGCTGATTCTTCTGCACCAGCTGCCGTCGCCATTTCGGGGCTGCGCAAATCCTATGGCAACAACGAAGTCCTCAAAGGCATCGACTTGCAGGTGCAGCCAGGCGAAGTGATCGCCATCATCGGCAAAAGCGGCTCTGGCAAAAGCACACTGCTGCGCTGCATCAACGGGCTGGAGATCTTTCAGCACGGCAGCCTGACCGTGCAAGGTCAGCCTTTGGTGTATTCAGACCCTGCGGCCATGCGCACCTTGCGCCAGCAAGTCGGCATGATCTTCCAGTCCTTCAACCTGTTCCCGCACCTCACGGTAGGCAAAAACATCCAACTCGCGCCCGGTCTGGTCAAGCAACTGCCCGCTGCCGAGACCGAAGCGGCAGCGCGTCGCCTGCTGGCCCGCGTGGGCTTGGCCGAAAAGTTTGACGCCTTTCCCGATCAGCTCTCGGGCGGTCAGCAGCAGCGCGTGGCAATTGCCCGGGCGCTGGCCATGTCACCGGGCATCTTGTTGTGCGACGAAATCACCTCTGCGCTCGACCCCGAACTGGTGGGCGAAGTGCTGGCCGTGGTGGAGTCGCTCGCGCAAGAAGGCATGACGCTCTTGATGGTCACACACGAGATGAACTTTGCCCGCAAAGTCAGTGACCGCGTGATCTTCATGCACCAAGGATTGGTGCATGAGCAAGGTGCACCCGCCGAGCTGTTTGCCAACCCGAAAACGCCTGAATTGCAGCAGTTTTTGTCTTCATTGCACTGAGCGCAGCAGGCCGATTCCAGCACCGGGCCGATATTGGACCCGCAGTGCGCCACGAGACTGCCGTCATAGGGGTTTTCAGCCTTGGGATCCATCGTGGTCTTTGCTAGGATGAAGCGTATTGTTGGAGACCTGTTCATGCATTTGACTTCCCATTCTTGGCGGCAGACTTTGTCCATCGCAGTGTTGGCCCTGTTGGCCAGCAGCGCCGCCCTGGCCCAAACCTGGCCGCAGCGCCCGATCAAAGTCGTCATTCCCTTCCCGCCCGGTGGCCCCAGTGACCTGGTCATGCGCACAGCGGCCGAGAGAATTTTGGCCAACCTCAAGCAACCCATCGTGA
>JBIKHW010000300.1:0-4337 GCA_044361935.1 Limnohabitans sp.
CGGCATCATCCACGGTTTTGAAACCCTCGAAAAACTCGGTTTCCACGACTGGGGTTTTGACTACGTGCTGCTCGACTTTTTGGGCGACGTGGTGTGTGGCGGTTTCGGCCTGCCTATTGCCCGCGACATGTGCCAAAAAGTCATCGTGGTGGCCAGCAATGACTTGCAGTCGCTGTACGTCGCCAACAACGTGTGCAGTGCGGTGGAGTATTTCCGCAAGCTCGGCGGCAACGTGGGTGTGGCCGGTATGGTCATCAACAAAGACGACGGCACGGGCGAAGCCCAGGCCTTTGCCACCAACGCCGGTATTCCTGTCTTGGCCGCCATTCCGGCCAACGAAGACATCCGCCGCAAGAGCGCCAGCTACGAAATCATTGGTCGCCCAGATGGCGAGTGGGGCCCACTGTTTGCCGAGTTGGCCAAGAACGTCGCCGAGGCCCCCCCCCAGCGTCCGAAGCCTCAGACCCAAGACCAGTTGTTGGGTTTGTTCAGCGCCGACGTGGTGGGTCGCAACGTGGTGCTCGAACCCGCCACGGTGTTCGACATGGTTGGCAAACACGAAGACATCAAGCCTTCGCTGGAAGTCGTCTACGACGCGGCCTGATTCGCGCAGACACACCCACAGGACACGGCCATGACACGCACCATACCGATTCACCCCAGCACCGACGCACCCAACCCCGCAGGCCTGCAGGGTGACGGCATGGGTTGCCACGCCGGGACCGAGGCCATGGTGGCCGCGGCCAAAGAGGCAGGCAAGTCCGAGGTGCTCGACCAATACGCCCGCGACTACCCACGCCAGCCCGATGCCGGTCCACACGACCAGCCGCAAAGCATGTGCCCGGCCTTTGGCTCGCTGCGTGTGGGTTTGCGCATGAAGCGCACCGCCACGATTTTGTCGGGCTCAGCCTGCTGTGTTTACGGGCTCACGTTCACATCGCATTTTTACGGCGCACGCCGCAGCGTGGGCTACGTCCCCTTCAACTCCGAGTCGCTGGTCACGGGCAAGCTGTTTGAAGACATCCGCGATGCGGTGCATGCCGAAGCCGACCCGAGTCAGGTCGACACCGTGATCATCATCAACCTGTGCGTGCCGACCGCCAGTGGCGTGCCGCTGCAGCTCTTGCCAAAAGAGATCAACGGTGTGCGCATCATCGGCATCGACGTGCCCGGTTTTGGCGTGCCGACGCATGCCGAAGCCAAAGATGTGTTGGCCGGGGCGATGCTGAAATACGCCCGTGAAGAAATCATGAGCGGCCCGGTGGCTGCGCCCCGCGCGGGTCGTGGCGACAAGCCCACGGTGGCGCTGCTGGGTGAGATGTTCCCGGCCGATCCGGTCATCATCGGCCAAATGCTCGCCCCCATGGGCCTAGCTGCTGGCCCTGTGGTGCCCACCCGCGAGTGGCGCGAGTTGTATGCCGCACTCGACTGCTCGGTGGCTGCCGCCATCCACCCTTTTTACACCGCCAGCGTGCGCGAATTCAAAGCCGCAGGCCGCCCCGTGGTGGGCTCGGCCCCGGTCGGCCTCGAAGGCACACAAGACTGGTTGCAAAACATTGGTCAAGCAGCAGGCATCGCGCAGTCACAAATCGATGTGGCGCGCAACCAGGCCCTGACACAAATGCGTGGCCTCTTGATGCAAAAACCAATCAAAGGTCGCATCACCCTGAGTGGCTACGAAGGCTCCGAGTTGCTGGTGGGCCGTTTGCTCGTTGAGTGTGGCGCCGATTTACGTTATGTGGGCTCGGCCTGTCCCGCCACCGAATGGAACGCACAAGACATTGCCTGGCTGCAAGCCAAGGGCGTGCAGGTGCAAATGCGTGCCTCGCTCGAGCAAGACCTGAACGCCATGTACGAGTACCGGCCGCAGCTGGCCATTGGCACCACGCCGGTGGTTCAAATCGCGAAACAAAACAGCGTGCCGTCCTTGTATTTCACCAACCTGATTTCGGCACGTCCTTTGATGGGTGTGGCCGGTGCCGGTTCGTTGGTGCAAGTGGTGCAAGCGGCCATGGGCAACCAGGCCCGCTTTGACGCCATGAAAGATTTCTTTGGCGATGTGGGTGCAGGCCACGCCGCAGGCGTGTGGGAGTCGGTGCCCAAAGACCGGCCCGAATTCAAGGCCGAGACCCGCCGCCAGATTGAAAAGCTCTTGAAAAAGCGCAAAGCCGAGGAGATGGGTTCATGAACCAAGTGTCCCCACCCCCCAGCACCGTGGCCAAACCCAAGTCGCCACTCATCCTCGACCACGACCGCGCAGGCGGTTACTGGGGCGCGGTGTATGTATTCACCGCCATCAAAGGTTTGCAGGTGGTGATTGACGGCCCGGTGGGCTGCGAAAACCTGCCTGTGACATCGGTGTTGCACTACACCGACGCTTTGCCACCCCACGAGTTGCCCATTGTGGTGACGGGTCTGGCCGAAGAACAGCTCGGCCGCGAAGGCACCGAAGGCGCCATGAAACGCGCCCACGCCACGCTCGACCCTGAACTGCCCGCTGTGGTGGTGACCGGTTCGATCGCCGAGATGATCGGTGGTGGTGTCACGCCCGAAGGCACCAACATCGCCCGCTTTTTGCCACGCACCATTGACGAAGACCAATGGCAATGCGCCAACCGTGCCATGTACTGGCTCTGGAGCGAGTACGGTCTGCGCAAAGTGCCTGCACGCAAGCCTTTTGAAGACCGTCCTGTGGGCGAAAAGCCCCGCGTCAACATCATTGGCCCCTGCTACGGTACCTTCAACAGCCCAAGCGATCTGGCCGAAATCCGCCGTCTGGTGCAAGGCATCGGCGCTGACGTCAACATGGTCTTCCCACTGACCAGTCACTTGGCCGATGTGTCACGCCTGGTCGAAGCCGATGTGAACATTTGCATGTACCGCGAGTTCGGCCGCATGCTGTGTGAGGCGCTGGAGCGTCCTTATTTACAAGCGCCCATTGGCCTGCACAGCACCACCAACTTCTTGCGCAAATTGGGCGAGTTGCTGCACCTGGACCCCGAGCCCTTCATTGAGCGCGAAAAGCACACCACCTTGAAACCCATGTGGGACCTGTGGCGCTCGGTCACGCAAGACTTTTTTGCCACCGCCAGCTTTGCGGTGGTGGCGGGCGAGACCTATTCGCGGGGCCTCAAAAACTTCCTCGAAAACGAAATGGGCTTGCCCTGCCGCTTCAGTGTGTCACGCACCGCGGGCAACAAGACCGACAACGCCGCTGTGCGCGAATTGGTCAAAACGCAAACGCCACTCATCATGTTCGGCAGCTACAACGAGCGCATGTACCTGAGCGAGATTTCGGGCGGCAGCCCCATGCGTGCGGCCTTCATTCCCGCGTCCTTTCCCGGCGCCATCATCCGCCGCCACACCGGCACGCCCTTCATGGGGTACAGCGGTGCGAGCTACCTGATCCAAGAAGTGTGCAACGCGCTCTTTGATGCGCTGTTCCACATCCTGCCCTTGGGCACTGAGATGGACAAAGTCGAAGCCACCCAAGCGCGTGGTGTGGTCGCTCCCAACGCCAGCTGGCAAGACCAGGCCCAGCAGCGGCTGCGCGACGTCGTGCAAAGCCAGCCGGTGCTGGTGCAGATCTCAGCGGCCAAGCGCTTGCGTGACCAGGCCGAACAACTCTCGCAGGCCCAGGGCCACAGCGAGGTGACCGAAGCCCATGTGAACGCGGCCAGCCGCGAACTGGGTCTGGGGATAGCGGCATGAGCCACGCCCCCAACAACACACCAGCCGGTGCCGCCGCGTGCGGAACGGCTTATCTGATGTCGTGGCCTTTGGCTGCGGATGCCCATCTGCGCGGGCTGTGCGCAACCCGGGTCGTAAGGCCTCTTTAAAAGGAGCAAAACATGTCCACCAAGACATCAATTTCCGGACTCACCGATGAGGAAGCCCAGGAGTTCCACCACTACTGGATGCAGGGCACCGTGGGCTTCACAGCAGTTGCTGTGTTGGCACACATCCTGGTCTGGGCGTGGCGTCCCTGGTTCTGATTCAGAGCCTGATTTTTCAACCATAGATTGACGGAGTCACTGTCATGCCCAACACAACCCACCTCAACGAGACCCATTCGCGTGCGGATGAGTCTCCCGCTTACTGGTCCATTTTCCTCATCGGATTCGGATGCCTGTTTGTGGTCGTCGTACTGGCCAAACTGGTCGGCGTTCACTGGCGGGATCTGCTGCCTGGTGCAGAAGATGCCAAGAGCATGAGTCAGGGTGTGAAAGCTGCTGTGTACACCTTCATGTCCCACATCATTTAGGAGATTCACCATGTGGAGAATTTGGCGACTTTACGACCCTTTGCGTGCCATGGTACTGCAGGGCATTTTCTTG
>JBIKHW010000301.1:0-4326 GCA_044361935.1 Limnohabitans sp.
ACCATCGGGCGCCACGGGCACGGTCAGGCCCAGTTCGTTCAGGGCCGGGATGAAGTAGTCGCGACGGGCTTTGAATTCAGCGCGGCGACGTTCGTATTCAGTCAGACTCTCGTGTTCAAAACAGGCCAGGGCCGCCTGTTGCGACACGGTGCTGGCACAAATGAACAGGTTCTGCGCCAGGCGCTCCAGCACAGGTGTGAGTTGTTCGGGCACCACCAGCCAGCCCAGGCGCCAGCCGGTCATGTTGAAGTATTTACTGAAGCTGTTGATGCTGATGACGTCATCGCCCAAGGCCAGGGCGCTTTGGCCGAACTGCTCGTCGTGGCTCAGGCCCAGGTAAATTTCGTCGATCAGGGTGATGCCGCCGTGCGAGCGAACAGCTTCGACAATGCGAGCCAATTCGGCCGGGTCAATCGAGGTGCCGGTGGGGTTCGAGGGCGAGGCCAGCAAGACACCACGGGTTTTGGGCCCCCAAGCGGCGGCCACTTTGGCGGCGCTGAGTTGAAAGCGCTCTTCGGCCGTGGTGGGCAGCAAGACCGCGTTGCCCTCGGCCGCGCTCACAAAGTGGCGGTTGCAGGGGTAGCTCGGGTCGGGCATGAGGATTTCATCGCCCTGGTCGATGAGTGCCAAACATGCTAATTGCAATGCGGCCGATGCGCCCGCGGTGACCACGATGCGGCTGGCGGGCACCTGCACACCAAAGCGCTGCGCGTACCAGTTGCTGATGGCTTGGCGCAGGGCGTCCAAGCCCAGCGCGGGGGTGTATTGGGTTTGGCCGGATGCGACCACGGCCTGTGCGGCGGCTTGCACGCGGCTTGGGGCGGTGAAGTCGGGCTCGCCGATGTTCAGGAACACCACGGGTCGGTCGGTGTGTGCGACTTCGCGGGCTTTTTGCGAAGCGGCCTTGGCCACTTCCATGACCCAAAAGGGCTCGATCCGCTCGGCTCGCTCTGAGATGCGCATGGTGTCTGTCGTCTGATTTTTGGCGTGAGTGCTTATTTGGCGCGGCCGGACTGGCGGTCGGCTTGAACTTCGGCGCTGCGCAACTCGGGGGCCAGGCCGTTCAGCACGGCGTTCACGTATTTGTGACCGTCGGTGCCGCCAAAGTCTTTGGCCAGCTCGATGCACTCGTTGAGCACCACGCGCCACGGTACGTCCAGGCAGTGTTGCATTTCGTACACGCCGATCCACATGATGGCCCGCTCAATGGGCGAAATCTCGGCAAAGCTGCGGTCGAGCTTGGGCGCAATCAGGGCGTCCAGGGCTTGTGCTTGCTCCACGCAGCCATACAACAAGGCGTCATAGTGCGCCGAGTCGGCTTTGTGAAATCCTGACAGGTCGCGGGTGAACACGTCGATGTCCGAGGCTTCGTTTTTCCCCACGATGTGCTGGTACAGCGCCTGCAGCGCAAACTCGCGCGAGCGGCTGCGGGCGGGCTTGGCGGATGATTTGCGGGTGCCGGCAGCGGACTTTTGGCCTGCATCTGCGGTCTCCGGTGTATGGGTGGCTTCGGTCATCGGGTGGTCTCTTCGTCGTCCAGATCATCGGCCAACTCGGCCATGTCGGCCGACAGGTCGTCCATGATGCAGGCCATCTCGACCGCCACGCGGGCCGCGTCTCGGCCTTTGTCGGTTTGCCGAGCAATCGCTTGTTCCAGGTTTTCGGTGGTCAAAATCGCGTTGGCAATGGGCAGGTTGTAGTCGAGTGCCACACGGCTCACGCCCGCTCCCGACTCGTTGGCCACCAGCTCAAAGTGGTAGGTCTCGCCACGGATGATGCAGCCCAGCGCGATCAACGCGTCGTATTCGGCCCGCTCTGCCATGGCCTGCAGGGCCACGGGCACTTCCAAAGCGCCGGGCACCATGACGTGGTCGATACTGGTCACGCCCAGGGCTTCGAGCTCTGCGATGCAGGCTTTGGCCAGGGCGTTGGTGATGTCTTCGTTGAAGCGGGCTTGCACGATCCCGATGTGTAGAAATTGGCCGTCGAGTTCTTCGGCCTGGCCTTGGTTTGCGCCTTGCATGTTTATTCCTTGGGGATGTAAGCGGTGATTTCGAGGCCGTATCCGGTCATGCTGGGCATGCGGCGCGGGTTGCCCATGAGGCGCATTTTGTTAACGCCGCACTCGCGCAAAATTTGGGCACCGACACCATAGGTGCGCAGGTCCATTTTTCCGCGTTCGGGCGCTTGAGCCGAGCGGGCACGGCCTTCAAACTGGGCCAGCAACTGGTCCGCCGATTCGCCGCAGTTGAGCAGCACCGCCACGCCGCAGCCTTGGGCGTTGATGTAGCTCAGGCTCGCGTCCAGGCTCCAGGAGTGCATGGCGCGGTTGACTTCCAACGCATCGAGCACCGACAGGGGTTCGTGCACCCGCACCGCAACCTCTGAGTCGGCCGACCATTGGCCTTTGACCAAGGCCAGGTGAACAGTTTGGCTGGGTTGGTCGCGAAAGGCGTGGGCGGTGAATTCGCCGTGTGCGGTTTGCAACGTGCGGCTGCCGATGCGTTCAACCAGCGATTCGTTTCGGCTGCGGTACTCGATCAGGTCGGCAATCGTGCCGATTTTCAGGCCGTGCTCGGCGGCGAAAATTTGCAGATCGGGCAGGCGGGCCATGGTGCCGTCGTCTTTCATGATCTCGCAGATCACCGATGAGGGGGAGCAACCAGCCATCGCGGCCAAATCGCACCCGGCTTCGGTGTGGCCTGCACGCATGAGCACGCCACCGTCCACCGCCTGCAGAGGGAAGATGTGGCCGGGTTGCACCAGGTCTGTGGGTTGGCTGGCTTTGGCCACTGCCACTTGCACGGTCTTGGCGCGGTCTGCGGCCGAGATGCCGGTGGTGACGCCTTCGGCAGCTTCAATCGACACGGTAAACGCAGTGCTGTAAACAGTGCCGTTGCGGGCGGCCATGGGCGGCAACTTGAGGAATTCGCAGCGCTCACGGGTGAGCGTCAGGCAAATCAGGCCACGGCCAAAGCGGGCCATGAAGTTGATGGCTTCGGGTGTGACGTGGTCAGACGCCAGGACCAGATCGCCTTCGTTTTCGCGGTCTTCTTCGTCGACCAGGATCACGATGCGGCCAGCTTTCATCTCGGCCACGATCTCTTGGACAGGCGATATCGCCACGGGTGTCAGTTGCGCGGGGGCGTTCATGCGGGGTCTTTCTGGATCAGGCCAGCGCTGAGCATGCGCTCCACGTAGCGGGCCACGGTGTCGATTTCGAGGTTGACCCGGCTGCCCGCTTGGAGGCTGCCGAGGGCTGTGTTTTCCACGGTGTGGGGAATGAGGTTGATGCTGATCTCGCAGCCATCGGCCAGATCGGCCACACGGTTGACGGTGAGGCTCACGCCATTGACGGTGATTGAGCCTTTGTAGGCCAGGTATTTGGCCAGAGAGGGCGGCGCCAGGATGCGCAATTCCCAGCTTTCACCGATCTGCTCGAAATGGCTGATCTGGCCCACACCGTCCACATGGCCGGAGACGATGTGCCCGCCCAGTCGGTCATGGGCACGCAGTGCTTTTTCGAGGTTGACGCTGCCTTGCTGGTCCAAGCCGCTGGTTTTGTCCAGCGATTCGGCCGAGATGTCGATGGTGAATTGACGGCTCTCGGGGTTAAAGGTGGTGACGGTCATGCAAGCGCCATTGATGGCGATGCTGTCGCCCAGGCCCACATCGTCAAGGTACCCGGCGGGTGCCTCGATGGTGAGGCGCTTGCCGTGATGTAAAGAGCGACCCAGGTCGTGGGTGGCGATGATTCGCCCCACGCCAGTGATGATTCCGGTGAACATAGCCGTGTATTTTCGCAGGTAAAGAGGGTGAAGCGGGGTGGTTGGCAACAAAAAAGGACACCAGTTTGAAGCCAAACCACCTTTGAAGGCTCAGGGTAAACCAAGGCACCAAGGGCCCGGGGCTGTGCCTAGAATGTTGCATTGCAGCAGATTTTTGAATTGCAGTGCCCCATCAGGAGTTTTCATTGCCGGTCAAATCCTCAGCCAAGTCATCAGCCAAGCCGTTCCCGGCAGAGCCCACCGCCCGCAAGCCTTTGCCCGGTGCCGTGCGCACGATCAAGAAATACCCCAACCGGCGCTTGTACGACACACAAACCTCCTCTTACGTGACCCTGGCCGAGATCAAAAAACTGGTCATGGTCGCATCACCCATGGTGGTGCTGGACGCCAAAACCGGTGAAGACCTGACGCGCTCCATCTTGCTGCAGATCATTTTGGAAGAAGAATCCGCAGGCGTGCCCATGTTCAGCGAGGCGGTGCTGTCCAACATCATCCGTTTTTATGGCCATGCGATGCAGGGCCACATGGGCGCTTATTT
>JBIKHW010000302.1:0-4313 GCA_044361935.1 Limnohabitans sp.
GCCAATGTTCTCGATGATCATGGTCTGACCGAGTTTGGCTGCGGCATCGGGTTGCACTTTGCGGGCAAAAAAGTCAGACGGCCCACCCGCTGGATAGGGCACGATCAGGTTGATCGTTTTGGCGGGGTAGTTTTGCGCCATGGCGGGGCCGAAGGCGCTGGCGACCACGACCAGGCTGCCGAGAAGTGTTTTGAAGTTCATGGTGTCTCTTGAAAGTTGGGTTTTTGGAAGGTGGATAGGACCAATTCGAATCGTAAAAATGAGAAAGCAATGTGTCCAATGACTTATTTTTCTGATTTTCATTCGTAAAATGAATACATGAACCTCAGACACCTTGAGCATTGGCTGGCCCTGGCCGAGACCGGCTCTTTCAGCCGTGCGGCAGAAAAGCTGCACATCACCCAGTCGGCCCTGAGCCGCAGCATCCAGGCTTTGGAAGAAGACTTGGGGGGGCCTTTGGTGGACCGGGTGGGCAAAAAAAATGAGCTCACGCCCTTGGGCCGCTCCGTGTTGGAGCGGGCGCGGCGCATCGTGCATGAGGCCCAAGAGTTAAAACAAGGGGCCAACTTGCTTCAGCGAGGGGGCTTGGGCACATTGCGGGTGGGTTTGGGGTCGGGTCCGGGTGCAATGCTGATGACGCCTTGGTTGGTTTTTATGGCTCGGCACCATCCCTCGGTGCAAGTGACGGTGTCGCGCGGCTCCACCGAGTTGCAACTGACCCAATTGCGGGACAGGCAACTCGATGCCCTGGTGGTGGACCTGCGGCGGGTCGAGGCAGCACCCGACCTGAAAATCGAGCATGTGGTGGACATGCGTGCAGGCTTTGTCTGCCGCCGCGAGCATCCTGTCCTTCAGGCGCATCCAAGGGGCGTGCCCTTTGACGCCTTGTTGTCTTACCCCATCGCCTCTATTCAGCTGTCTCAAGAGGTGGCCCGTTTGCTGGTGGATCACTATGGCCCCCAAGCCAACCCGGCACAAATGACGACCTTGCAGTGCGAGGACATTGCCAGTTTGCTCGATGTGGTGGGGCAAACCGATGCGGTTTACTTGGGCATCGTGGGGGCAGCCCGAGAGGGCTTGGCTCAGGGCCGTTTGGTGGAGTTGGTGATGCGCACACCCCTTGAAGGGCAGGCACGTTTGGGTCTGATTACTCTGGCGGGCCGCACCGAATTGCCGATCATGTCGGTCTTCCGGAAATTTATCCAAAAACACCTGACCGATTGACGGCGAAAAAGGAATCCGAATGCAGGAATGGCTTTACCCCATCGGGGTGGTTTTGTTGGGTTACACCGTGCTGGGTTTGACGGGTTTTGGCTCGGCTTTGGTGGTGGTGCCCCTGTTGGCCTGGAAGTGGCCCTTGCCCGCTGTGGTGGCGCTCACATTGCTGATGGACGTGCCCGCATCGGCTTTTCACAGCGGCCTGAACTGGCGCCAAGTGCAGTGGCGCGAACTGCGCCGCCTGTTGCCCGGCATGGTGCTGGGCACCCTGGTGGGCTTGTGGCTGGTGCAGCACATGAACAGCCGTTGGCCCTTGCTTTTGCTGGGGGTGTATGTGGCGGGTGTGGGGCTCAATGCCTTGCGTCCCAAAGGGGCCCAATTGGAGACTGTCGCCCCCGTTTGGGCCTGGCCTGTCGGGGCCGCCATTGGTCTGGTGGAGATGATTTTTGGCACGGCTGGCCCGGTGGTGGTGGCTTGGCTCAGTCGCCGCTTGTCGGACGTGCTAGAAATGCGGGCCAGCACGCCCTTGATCATTTTGGTGGCGGCCGCCACGGTGCTGCTGGGCATGGCCTGGGAGGGACGCTTGTCCAGCGGCTGGATTTGGGAGCGCTGGACGGTGCTGATCGGTGTGGCACTGCTGGGCGTGTGGTTGGGGCACCGACTGGCTCACCGTGTGCCCGTGGCGCGGCTGCGCCAAATCATTTGCGCTTTGCTCGTGCTCAGTGGTTTGATGCTGGCGCTGGGTGCCTTGCGCTGACCCGAGAGATCTCATCGGAGCAATGCTCATGGATCAAAAAAGGGGAGCCATGGGCTCCCCTTTTTTGTGGGCGCTTTGGGGGATTACATCAACAGGTGTTCGCCCGCGTTGTCGCCGCCCAAGATCACATAATTCACCTTGCGGATGTCCATCAGCTTGGTGCCGCCAGCGTAGCTGATCGAGCTTTGCACGTCCTGCTCCATTTCGATGAGTGTGTTGGCCAGTTTGCCCTTGATAGGCTCCAAGATGCGCTTGCCTTCGACGTGCTTGTACTCGCCCTTGTTGAAGTCGCTGGCCGAGCCGTAGTACTCCTTGAACAAGGCACCATCGACCTCCACCGTTTTGCCGGGTGATTCTTCGTGGCCGGCAAACAGCGAGCCGATCATGACCATGCTCGCGCCAAAGCGGATGCTCTTGGCGATGTCGCCGTGGCTGCGGATGCCGCCGTCGGCAATGATGGGCTTGGTCGCGACGCGGGCGCACCACTTGAGGGCCGACAACTGCCAGCCGCCCGTGCCAAAACCGGTCTTGAGCTTGGTGATGCAGACCTTGCCTGGGCCCACGCCCACTTTGGTGGCGTCAGCGCCCCAGTTTTCCAGGTCGATCACGGCTTCGGGTGTGGCCACGTTGCCCGCAATCACAAAGCTGGTGGGCAGCTTGCCTTTGATGTAGCCGATCATGTCGCGCACGCTGTCGGCGTGGCCGTGGGCGATGTCGATGGTGATGTACTCGGGCACCAGGTTTTCAGCGGCCAGCTGATCCACCGTGGCGCGATCGGGGGCTTTGACGCCCAGCGAGATCGATGCGTAAACACCCTTGGCGTGCATGTCGCGCACGAACTGGACGTTGTCCAGGTCAAAGCGGTGCATCACGTAAAAGTAATTGTTTTGCGCCATCCACAGGCAGATGGTTTCATCCACCACCGTCTTCATGTTGGCAGGCACCACCGGCAGGCGGAAGGTGCGGCTGCCCAAGGTGACGCCCGCGTCGCACTCTGAACGGCTTTCCACGCGGCACTTGCGTGGCAAAAGCAGGATGTTGTCGTAGTCAAAAATTTCCATGAGAAAACCAAGCTCCAAAAAAGGATTCGTTGAGAGAACGAGTGAGCGCTTGGCCTGGCCGGTTTTCTGGCCCCTGAAATGAACCCGTTGCAGGTTCAGGGCAAAAAAAACCGGGCGCAAGAATCTTGGGCCCGGTGGCTGATTCTACCCGGATTGCCTGACGCTCCTTTTGGGCACCGATCCATCGCTGCGCATGCACCTGCTGTTCGATGCTGTCCATAACGACAAGGCTGCTCTGGTATGTCTGGCCAGGGCGAAAAAAGGCGCAGGTGGCGAGCGCAGAAGGGGCATGGGAAGGTATTGTGAAACCGTGGAGCTTATGGCTGAATCTAATGAATGAAATACAGAAACCTGAATGGGTGGATGTATTTATTGGGGGTACAATAAATGAGAATAGAGTTTGACAACGCCAAGAGAGACAAGACACTGTTGGAGCGTGGTTTGGACCTCACAAATGCCAAAAGCGTTTTTGAAGGTGTGCATTTCACGGCTAAGGACACCAGAGTGGACTATGAAGAAGACCGATTCATCACGGTGGGTTGGTTGCAAGCCCGACTGGTGGTGTTGGTCTGGACACCGCGCGGCGAGGTGCGCCGCATCATCAGCATGAGGAAAGCCAATGACCGCGAAAAAACGCTCTACGCCAGTTACCTGGAATGACCCAGATGATGCGCCGGAATTGACGGCTGAATTTTTCAAAGCCGCTGACCTCTATGAAGGTGCGAAACTCAAAACGCGAGGCCGCCCCAAAGCAGTCACCACCAAAGAACCCGTCAAGCTGCGACTGGATGCTGATGTGCTGGCTGCGCTGCGGGCCAGCGGTGAGGGTTGGCAAACACGCATCAACGACACCTTGCGGGCAGCGCTCAGTCTGGCGGGGCGGGTTTAAAACGTTTTTTCAGTTCACTTGGGGCAGCACCGGCTTGGTGGCCAGCATGAAGGACAGTGAGCCCAGCGCCGCCAGCAGGGCCAGCAGGCTGAAGCCCAGTTGGTAATCGCCCGTGAGGTCGGCCAGCACCCCGGCGATCATGGGGCCCGCAATTTGCCCCAGGGCGATGATGGCGGCCGACAGGCCCAGGATCAGGCCGATGGCATTGCGCCCGAAATAGTCGGCCCGTATGGCTTGCATGAAAGGGCCGCGCAAGCCCCATGCGATGCCATGAAAGACCCCGAACGCCACCAGCATGGCCATGTGCGAAGCGTAGGTCAGACACAACATGCCAATGCCGTGGGCCAGCATGCACAAAGCGGCGACTTTGCGTTTTTCAAACCAGTCA
>JBIKHW010000303.1:0-4302 GCA_044361935.1 Limnohabitans sp.
GCGCAAGTGGATGGTTTTCAAAGTGTGGTTGTCAAAGGTTCGCGCTTCATGAAGATGGAGCGCGTGGTGCACGCCCTGTTGTCACGGGGCGAAGACCAGAACAGTCAAAACAACAAAAAAGGGGTGTCCCATGCTGCTTAGCCTGGCCCAATGGTTGCAAAGTTTGTCCCCAGAGTGGGGCTTTTTGCGTGTTTTCCAATACATCACCTTCCGCGCGGTGATGGCCGCCATGACGGCGCTCTTGATCGGCCTGGCCGCTGGCCCCTGGGTCATCCGCCGCTTGACCTCGCTCAAGATCGGTCAGCCCATCCGTGGCTACGGCATGGAGTCGCACTTGTCCAAAAGCGGCACGCCCACCATGGGCGGTGTGCTCATCTTGTTGTCTATCGCTATCTCCACTTTGCTGTGGTTTGACCTGTCCAACCGTTTTGTCTGGATCGTGCTGATCGTGACCCTGGGCTTTGGAGCCATTGGTTGGGTCGACGACTGGCGCAAGGTGGTCAACAAAGACCCCGAGGGCATGCGTTCACGAGAGAAGTATTTCTGGCAATCGGTCATCGGCTTGCTGGCCGCATTGTGTTTGGTGTTCAGCATTTCCGAAAACTCCAACGAGCGGGTGTTGGACTTATTTGTTCAGTGGGTCATGTCGGGCTTTGAAGTGAGCTTGCCCCTGAAAGCCGGATTGCAGGTGCCCTTCTTCAAAGAGATCACCTACCCGCTGGGTGTGCTGGGTTTTGTGTTGCTGACCTATCTCGTGATCGTGGGGTCCAGCAACGCGGTCAACCTCACGGACGGTCTGGACGGTCTGGCGATCATGCCGGTGGTCATGGTGGGTTCGGCACTGGGCGTGTTTGCCTACGTGACGGGCAGCTCGGTGTATTCCAAATACTTGTTTTTCCCACACATCCCGGGCTCGGGTGAATTGCTTATTTTTTGCGCCGCCATGGCGGGAGCGGGCCTGGCCTTTTTATGGTTTAACACGCACCCTGCTCAAGTGTTCATGGGCGATGTGGGTGCGCTGGCGCTGGGCGCAGCGCTGGGCACCATTGCGGTTATTGTTCGGGCCGAAATCGTGCTGGCCATCATGGGCGGCATCTTCGTGGTCGAAGCATTGTCGGTGATGGCGCAGGTCACGTACTTCAAGTACACCAAGAAAAAATACGGTGAAGGACGACGCATCCTGAAGATGGCTCCCTTACACCACCATTTTGAAAAGAGCGGCTGGAAGGAAACGCAAGTCGTGGTTCGTTTCTGGATTATTACCATGCTGCTGTGTCTGGTCGGCTTGTCGACCCTGAAGCTGAGGTAAGCGATGCAGCTCCAAGGTCAACACGTTCTGATTCTCGGTTTGGGTGCTTCGGGCCTTGCGATGGCCCGTTGGTGCGCGCATGCCGGAGCCGATGTGACCGTGGCCGACAACCGTGAGACGCCACCACAATTGGCCGCTTTGCAAGCCGAGTGGCCTGACGTGCGCTTTGTGTCGGGGCCTTTTGTGCCCAGTCTGGTGGAGGGTACGGCTGTGCGCGCCGTTTTTCGCAGCCCTGGCCTGGCCCCTGAAGTGGTGGCTCCAGTGGTGAATGCAGCGAGCAGGATGGGCCTGTGGCAAGGCGGCGAGCTGAGTCTGTTTGCCGCTGGTTTGCAAGATTTGAAGGCGCGTTTTGGCTATACACCGCAGGTGCTGGCCATCACCGGCACCAACGGCAAGACCACGGTGACCTCGCTCACAGGGCAATTGGTGGCGCGTGCAGGCAAAACCGTAAAAGTAGCGGGCAACATTGGCCCGACTTTGCTGGATACATTGACCGAGGCGATCGCGCAAGCGCAAGTGCAGGTCGAGCAAGAAGCCGCTGAACGCGACGATGCTGCGCTTGAAAACCCAGATCTGGTCAGTGAGCAGCCTTTGGTCACGACGGCCTCAGAAACTGTCACCCCAGTACAAGCTCAGGATGAGCCCGCAAGCGTTGAAGCCGATGGCGCCGAGACAGAAGAGGCGCTGAACAGCTTGGATGACGAGACCGTAGCTGAACTGCCAATGACCGTTGCTCCTGCGGTGCAGGACCCCATGGCTCAGGCATTGCCCCAGGTGTGGGTGCTGGAGTTGTCCAGCTTTCAGCTCGACAGCAGCGAGAGTTTTGAGCCCACTGCCGCAACAGTGCTGAACATCTCGCAAGACCACCTCGATTGGCACGGCAGCATGGCCGCCTATGCCGCAGCCAAAGCCCGCATCTTTGGTGCACAGGCCTTGATGGTGCTTAACCGCGAAGACGCACAAGTCATGGCCATGCGGCCCGAGCCAGTGCGTGTGAAGTTGCAAAAGCCAGTTGAGCGTTCTGCTGTGCTGTTTGGTGGTGACATGCCCCAGCGCCCCGGCGACTTTGGCATCGAAGTCACCCACGGCATGACCTGGCTGGTGCGCGCCCTGGAGGCCGATGAAACACGTCGCCGCCGCAAAGATGAAGCCGAAGAGCTGCACATCCAGCGCCTGATGCCTGCCGACGCCTTGCGCATTCGGGGTCGGCACAATGCGGTCAATGCGCTTGCAGCTTTGTCGCTGGCCAGCAGCGCTGGTTGCGCTCTGGGCCCCATGCTTTATGGTTTGCGTGAATACCGGGGAGAGCCGCACCGTGTCGAGCCGGTCGCGATCATCAACGGGGTGGAGTTTTTTGACGACAGCAAGGGCACCAACGTGGGTGCCACCGTGGCCGCCTTGCAAGGTTTGGGTGCGGACCGACGTGTGGTGGTCATTTTGGGCGGCGAAGGCAAGGGCCAGGATTTTTCGCCTCTGGCCTATCCTGTTTCGCGTTTTGTGCGCAGTGTGATCTTGATCGGTCGAGATGCCCAGCGCATACGCGATGTGCTGAACATCACAGGCGTAAGTTTGTTGGATGCGCGTGACATGCAAGATGCCGTCGTGAAAGCTGCCGCCGAGGCAAAAAGTGGCGATGCAGTGCTGATGTCGCCTGCCTGCGCAAGTTTTGACATGTTCGAGAACTATGGCCACCGGGCAAAGGTTTTTTGTCAGGCCGTGGCCGAGTTGGCGCAAGCTGCAGGTGTGTCTATGGAAGGTGGCTTGTGATGGACAGCCTCAGCAGCATCCAACGCCTGCACATAGGGGTTGCACGCTTGCTCGCGCTGATTCCAGGCCGAATGTCGGGCGGGGCATCAGCGGGGGTGCAGGGCTTGCCCGTCAACTTGGGCGACTACGGACTGAACAGTCGCTCACGCGGCAACGCAGCGCACATGCATAGTGTTGACCAAGCCTTGCTTTGGGTGGTAGGTGCATTGATGTTGTGGGGGATGATCATGGTGTATTCGGCCTCGATTGCGATGCCGGACAACCCCAAATTTTCACGCTATTCACAAACCCACTTTTTAAGCCGGCATGTTATGTCTATGGTGGTGGGTTTCATATTGGCATTGCTGGCGTTTCAGGTCCGGATGGAAACTTGGGAAAAGATGGCCAAACCCTTGTTCATGATGGCCTTGGTGTTGCTGGCCCTGGTGCTCGTGCCTTTTATCGGAAAGAGTGTGAATGGGGCGCGGCGCTGGATCTCATTTGGAGTGATGAATTTTCAGCCCTCTGAATTGGCCAAACTGGCCACCATCATTTATGCCGCCGATTACATGGTTCGCAAGATGGATGTCAAAGAAAAGTTCTTCAAGGCTGTTTGGCCTATGGGGGCCGCAGTGGGCTTGGCCGGGGTCTTCTTGCTGGCAGAGCCGGACATGGGGGCGTTCATCGTGATCGCCACCGTAGCCATGGGCATTTTGTTTTTGGGTGGCGTGAATGCCCGGATGTTCTTCCTGATTTTGGGGATCCTGATTCTGGCGTTTGTGGTCATGATTGCCGAATCCCCGTGGCGAAGAGAGCGGATTTTTGCGTACCTTGATCCTTTCAGTGCGGAGCACGCCTTGGGCAAAGGCTACCAACTGACCCATTCATTGATTGCCATTGGTCGTGGTGAAATTTGGGGTGTCGGGCTGGGTGGTAGCGTAGAAAAATTACACTGGTTACCCGAGGCGCACACCGATTTTTTGCTGGCAGTGATAGGTGAAGAATTTGGCTTGGTAGGTGTGACGCTGGTGATCTGCCTGTTCCTGTGGCTCAGCCGCCGCATCATGGTGATTGGGCGGCAAGCCATTGCACTGGAAAAAGTATTTTCCGGCCTGGTTGCGCAAGGCGTGGGCATCTGGATCGGTTTTCAGGCCTTCATCAACATGGGCGTGAACCTCGGGGCCTTGCCCACCAAGGGCCTGACCTTGCCGCTGATGAGTTACGGCGGTTCGGCCATCTTGATGAAC
>JBIKHW010000047.1:0-13836 GCA_044361935.1 Limnohabitans sp.
TCAAACACCTTGATGCGCGATTTGGAGGTGGCGTATGTGCCGTAGTTCTCGAAAGAACAGGCCATTTCGCACTGCAAGCAGCCGGTACATTTGTCCGGATTGATGTGCAGGACTTTCTGCATGTGTGTCTCCTGTGAGGTGTCGGACTTTTCAAGCCCACGCTTATGAATCAAAATGCATAGCCATTGTTGGTGATTACCCCTGCAAACCGATACGGATTAACCCTAGGTTTGTCAGGGTTGACGCAAAAATTCTCAGCTTGATACACATCTGACATGCCACTGACTGCCCACCACAGCGACCGTTTGCAGCGGATTGAACAAGCCCGTGACCTGGTGTTTCAGGGCCGATCCGAGGCACAGGGCAGCGGCGTGTCCCCCTGGATTGCCCAATCCTGGCAGCGCTGCCTGTCCATGGGCCTGCAGCCGGGCCAGACAGTAGGATTTGACGCCATCTCGGCCCAGCACATGCGCCGCGTGCAAGAAGCCAGCCGCCCCTTGGTGCAAGCGGCCCAACCGGTGCTGGCCGAGCTGGCGCGGGCCATTGCCGACATCCGCTATTTCGCCATCCTGACCAATGCGCAAGGCATCGTGGTCGACGTGCATGGCCCAGTGGACCGGCAAGACCGCCGTGCCGAGGTGATTGCCCGTGTGGGCGTGGACCTCTCCGAAAAGGCCGTAGGCACCACCGCGATCAGCGCCGCCCTGACCGAATTGCAGCCTGTGTGGTTGCACCGGGGCGAGCATTTCTTTCAGGACACCGGTGTCTACAGCTGCGCCGGGGCACCGGTTTTTGGCCCGGATGGCCTGTGCGCAGGCATGCTGGACCTGACGGGCATCGAAACCACCGAGCGCCCCGCACTCAAACACTTGGTACGCCGCTCAGCCCGAAGCATCGAAAACAGCTGGCTACTCTCCACCGATCACGCTCTGGTGCTGCGCCTGAACTGGCCCGGCAACCAACCCGGAGACGACAGCGATGGGCTGATCACACTCGACCACAACGGCCAGATCGTGGGGGCCAACCCCACGGCACGGCAAATGCTGTCCTTGTCGCCTAGCATCGAAGGCCAAACGCTGCACGCCAGCGAGGTGTTCGCCTCGCCCTGGGAAAACCTGTTCGACGCGGCCAGCAGGCAAGCCAGTGCGCAAGAGTTACCGC
Organism: Limnohabitans sp.; assembly: GCA_044361935.1. Lineage (GTDB taxonomy): Bacteria > Pseudomonadota > Gammaproteobacteria > Burkholderiales > Burkholderiaceae_C > Limnohabitans_A. Next base: position 1,162 of record JBIKHW010000047.1, read on the forward strand.
TGTGGTCAGGCCTGCGTTTGCAAACCCAAGCACTGCGCCCGGGCACCCGCCCAGCGGCCGCGCACACCACTAAGACCTCAGAACGTGCTCAAGCAATGGCCAAACCCCTCAAGGACGTGCAGACCGACATGATCCGCGAAGCCGTTCAGCAAGCGCGTGGCAACGTGGCCGAAGCCGCCCGCAGCCTGGGCATCAGCCGCGCCACGGTTTACCGCAAACTCGGCTTGCCCAAAAGCTAATTCAGCCTCAGATCACTTCCCCGCGTTCGGGAAAAACAGCTGCTCCCCGCCGATTTTGTAGTCGGCCACCACAGCCTGACCTGCTGCCGAGGTGATCCAGTCCACAAACTTCTGTGCATCGGCCTGTTTGACGTGGGCGTGCTTGGCCGGGTTGACCACCATCACGCCGTATTGGTTGAACAGGCGTTGATCACCTTCCACCAAAATCGCCAGATCGGCGCGGTTTTTGAAGTTGAGCCAAGTGGCGCGGTCGGCCAACACATAGGCACCCGAGGACGCCGCGATGTTCAAAGCCGGGCCCATGCCGCAGCCGCACTCTTTGTAGCCACTGCCTTTTTTCTCGCTCAAGTTGGCCATCTTCCAAAAACGCAGCTCGGCGGCGTGCGTACCGCTCTTGTCCCCCCGCGACACAAAGGCTGCGTTGCCTGCCGACAACTTGGCCAAGGCCGCCACAATGTCTTTGCCTTTGGTAGCGGCCGGGTCGGCCTTGGGGCCAATCAGCACAAAGTCGTTGTACATCACAGGCAAGCGCTTGATGCCAAAGCCATCGGCCACAAATTTTTCTTCGGCCACCTGGTCGTGCACAAACACCACATCGGCGTCACCGCGACGTGCCATGTCCAGCGCCTGGCCTGTGCCCAGCGCTACGACTTTGACATCCAGCCCACTGGCTTTTTTGAAGGCGGGCAGCAAGTGCGCAAACAAGCCCGACTGCTCGGTGGAGGTGGTGGACGACATCACAATGGACTGGGCTTGTGCCCACACCGAGGTGGTGGCCAACACCGCACACACCAAGGCGCGGCGGGTCAGGGGTGATGGAAAGGTCATGAAAGTTCTCCTTGAACAAAAACATGGGCTGCCGGGCTGTGCGCAGCCAGCAAATCGGGGTTGAAAAAATCGGCTACGGGCAAGTCGGCCATCACTTGACCGAACTCCATATAAATGACGCGGGTGGCCAAGCGCTTGACTTGGCCCAGGTTGTGGCTGGCCCAGACCAGGGTCAAGGGGCGATCTGGCGCACAAGCAAATTCGGCCATCAAGGCTTCGACTTCGCGTTTGGCGTGCGGGTCCAGGCTGGCCGTGGGTTCGTCCAGCAAAAGCACATCGGGCTGACGTGCCCAGGCGCGGGCCAAAGCCAAACGCTGCTGCTGCCCGCCCGACAACTGGCGGCCGTTTTGCTGCGCCACAGACAACAAACCCACGCGCTCTAAGGCCTGCAGCGCAAGCACTTTGGCAGCGGCCCAAGACAGGCCGCGTGTACGGTCCAGCCACAAGCCCAGCGCCACGTTGTTCAAGGCCGACAGGCGCAACAAATGCGGCCTTTGAAACAACATGGCCTGGCGCACTCCCGGCGCTTGTTGCACCTGGCCTTGCGTGGGCGGCACCAGCCCATGCAAGGTGCGCAGCAAGCTGCTCTTGCCCGAGCCATTGGCCCCCACCAGCGCCACGCGTTCACCAGCCTCGATGCGCAAGCTCACGCCCATCAAGGCCTGTTGCGCCCCCAGCTGGACACTCACCGCGTCCAGCGTGATTTGCGCGGCGCTCATGGCTGCACCCCTATGGTTGTTTCATCAGGCGCGGGTCGCGCGTTGCGCCGCTCACCCCACAGGCGCAGCCCCGCCACCAGCGCATTGAGCAGCAGCACCACGGCCAGCAAAACCATGCCCAGCCCCAGCGCCAGCGGCAAATCGCCTTTGCTGGTCTCCAATGCAATCGCCGTGGTCATGACCCGCGTGAAGCCGTCGATGTTGCCGCCCACAATCATCACCGCGCCCACCTCCGAGATGGCGCGGCCAAAGGCGGTCACGCCAATGGTCAGCAAGGCCAGGCGCTCGTCCCAAGCCAGCAACAAGCTGCGCACCCAAGGCCCTGCACCGAGCGAGGCCCACTGCTCGCCATGCTGGCGCTCCACGTCTTCGACCACCTGGCGCGTGAGCGCGGCCACCACCGGCACCACCAAAATGAACTGGGCCAACACCATGGCCTTGAAGCTGAACATCCAGCCCAGAAAACCCAAGGGCCCGGTACGCGAGAGCAGCAAATACACCACCAGCCCCACCACCACCGAGGGCAGGGCCAACAAAGTGTTGAGGCCCACCAACACCGCGCCCCGCCCGCGAAAACGTGACACCGCGAGCCAAGCCCCCAGCGCCACGCCCACGCCATAGGCCAGTAGGCAGGCCGTGGCACTCACGGCCAAAGACCGGGACACCACCACCCACAGGGCAGGATCGAAAGAAGTGACGAGGTTCAGCGCCGTCAGGACGCTGTCGGAGAAGGTGTTCATACAGCGCTTTGGATGCTAAGGCACAAGCCCCAAGTCAGGCATGAGGGGTGTCCACTATGAACCGGTTTGCATAGGTCAGCGCCAATGAAAAAGCCCGGCGAACCGGGCTCTTCATGGGACCTAAGAATTTACTTCTTGCTGGCTTTCATCTCGGCTTCCAAGGCCTTGGCGGGATCCTCTTCGGCCGCGGCATCTTCCGCAGGCTTCATGTCATCCAAATTCACTTCATCGTCCTTGTCACTGCCCTCACCGGCTTGGTCGAGCATTTGCTCGAAAGCAGCATCGGCATCGATCTTGACACCTTCCTTCAGGCCACCCGTGACCAAGTTGGGGAAGGCGATGATGGACGCCACCATGATCAACTGCAAAACAATGAACGCGATCGAGCCTTTGTAGATTTCAGAGGTCTTCACCGAGGGAATGTTCTCTCCCGTGATGCGGTCCTTGTAATCGTTTTTGGGGGCCACACTGCGCAAATAGAACAGGGCAAAACCAAAGGGCGGCGTCAAGAACGAGGTCTGCAGGTTCATCGCCACGATCACGCCAAACCAGATCATGGCCTGGTCGGCGGTCATGCCCGGCACCAGGCCCGGCAAGATCTTCTCGGCCACGGGGGCCAGGATCGGGATCACGATGAAGGCGATTTCAAAGAAATCGATGAAACAACCCAGGATGAAAATCAGGATGTTCACCACAATCAGGAAACCGATCGCGCCACCGGGCATGTCAATGAACAGGTGTTCCACCCAGATGTGACCGTCGGCCGCGTTGAAGGTGAAGCTGAAGACCGTAGAGCCGATCAATATAAACAGCACAAACGAAGCCAGCTTTGCCGTGTTTTCCAGCGCTTGGTTCATCAATTTCTTGTCCAGGCGCTTTCTGCTCACCGCCAAAATCAAGGCGCCCAGTGCACCCATCGCACCGCCTTCTGTGGGGGTCGCGACCCCCAAGAAAATCGTGCCCAAAACCAAAAAGATCAGGATCAGGGGTGGCATCAGGACAAAGGTCACTTGCTCGGCCAATCGCGACAGCAAGCCCATGCCGGTGATCCGGTTCACGATGGCCAAGGCCAAGGCCACCAGCGAAGCCACCGTCATCGACATGATCACGATTTCATCATCAGGAGAAGGCAGGGTTCGTTCCAGCCAAGCGGTCATGATCCCATCGTGGACAGTCGCCCAGACATAGCCCACCACCGTGCACAAGATCAAGAGCAGGAACAGGGACACATGGCCTGATTTGCCATTGGCTTCGCGGTAAATGCGGGCTTCTACCGGCAGCGCGGGCACCATGGCCGGCTTGAAAATCGCCACCACAACAATGAACAGGACGTACAAACCGACCAACAACAAGCCGGGCACCAAAGCGCCGGCATACATGTCACCCACCGAACGGCCCAATTGGTCGGCCAACACGATCAACACCAATGAAGGGGGGATGGCTTGCGCCAAGGTGCCCGAAGCCGTGATGGCCCCGGTAGCAATCACACGGCTGTAGCCGTAGCGCAGCATGATGGGCAATGAGATCAAGCCCATGGAAATCACGGCCGCAGCCACGACGCCGGTGGTGGCCGCCAGCAAGGCGCCCACCAAAATCACCGCAATGGCCACACCACCGCGCACGGGACCGAACACCTGGCCCACCGTCTCCAGCAAATCCTCGGCCATGCCGGATTTTTGCAAGATGATGCCCATAAAAGTGAAAAACGGAATGGCCAGCAAGGTGTCGTTTTGCATGATGCCGAAAATGCGCAGCGGCAAGGCCTGGAACAAGGAGGGCGGGAACAGCCCGGCCTCCATGCCAATGAAGCCAAAGCCCAAGCCGCAAGCGGCCAGTGCGAAAGCCACCGGAAAACCGGTGAGCAGCAGCACAAACAAACCGGCAAACATGATGGGCACAAAGTTCTGTGCCAAGAAAGTCGCTTCCATCAACGTGCTCCCTGCGCTTGCTGCGCGATTTTTTCAAGTTCCAGCATCTCTTTTTCTTCGTCCGACATGGTGCTTTCAGCTGACAAAGGGTCTTCTCCAGCCCCGGTTAAAAACGACAAGCGCTTGATCAACTCCGACACACCTTGCAGCATGAGCAATCCAAAACCGAGGGGCACCAAAGCGTAAACAGGCCACCGGATCAGGCCGCCCGCGTTGGAAGACATCTCGCCCGTGTTGTAGGCCTGGATGAACAAGGGCCAAGACAAGTAAATGCACAAGAAACAAAACGGAAACAGGGCCAGCAAGATGCCACCCACATCGATCCAGTTGCGGGCACGCGCCGTCAGCATGGTGGAAATGAAGTCAATGCGTACGTGAGAATTTCTCAGCAAACCGTAACCTGCGCCCAGCAAAAAGACTGCGGCAAACAGGTACCACTGAATCTCCAGCAAACCGTTCGAACTCACGTTGAAGGCCTTGCGCACGATGGCATTGCCCGCGCTGATGAGCGTCACGATCAAAATCAGCCACGTGGTGAATTTGCCCACCGACTGGTTCAAGCGGTCAATGGCGCTTGATAGTTTCAATAAAGATTTCATTTGAACTCCAAAAAACTTGCGCGATTGTAAGTCTGTGTTGGCACGTTCCCGAATCAAGCCCCCGAAAACCAGCGTTGATTTTTTCGGCGGTCGGCTTGAAGCCTTTCAAACATTTGGGCAGATACGATTCAAGCGACTGACTGGGGCCTTGAAGACCTGAATTGCCACCAAGGCAGCATGCTGCGCAAGGATTGCACCTGACCGGTCTGGGGTGTCGGGCTGTAGCCGCCCAGGCCTTGCAGTTTGGCTTGCCAGGCCGAACTGCTCAGCAAACGCCGCAATTGCAAGACGGGCGGGGTATCAAGTGCCGAGGCCAAGCACACCAGCCAATAATGCTCCTGGTGAATAGGAACAAAATCGAGGCCATGGACATGAGCGGCGTGGGCGATGCCCAGACCCACATCGGCTTGACCCGCTGCGATGCGCGCGGCCACCGCAGCATGCGAGTTTTCCTCTTGCGCATAGCCATTGAGCGCCGAGGGCAATAAGCCTCTTTCTGCCAAACACTGGTCGAGCAACAACCGGGTCCCGGTCCCGCTGCTGCGGTTGACAAAGCGTACACCCGCTTGGCAAAGATCGGCCCAATCCAGCAAGCCCCGGGGGTTCCCCTTGGCGACCATCAGCCCTTGCGAACGCTGGGCAAAACCGATCAATTTGTGCTGACCTGTTTTGAGCAAGGGCTTGTAGGTGCGGGCAACCAAGGACTCGGCGTCGGGTTGCCAAGGGGCATGAAAACCGGCCACATGGCATCGCCCCTCGTTCAAAGCGCGAATCGCGTCCACGCTGCCACAAAACCGCAGGTCCAAATGCAACGCTTGGGATGCGGCCTCTTCGCGCAGCAGGTCCATGGCCGCGTCATGGCTGGCAAAGACCGGCAGGGCCAGGTGGGCAGGGTCAAATGCCACCGCAAATGTTTTTTCCAGGTCGGCATGCAAGGCACTGATTTGCGGCAACAGCCGAGCCTGCGCCTGGCGCTCGGCCCACAGCAGCTTGTCGGCAAAACCGGTGAGTCTGGCCGCCTGCCCTTTCTCCCAAATGATCAGGGCCTGACCCAAACTTTGCTCCCAGCGCTTGAGTTCGCCCCAGACATGGCGGTAAGACAGCCCCAAAGACTTGGCGGCGCCACCGATCGAGCCGGCATCGCGCACGGCTTGCAGCAAGTCCATGAGCGGGTTGCGCAGCGGGCTCTGACGATTGCGCAGCAGCTCAGCGCCCTGCGATATCCATTGGTAGGAAAGCTCGATGTGTTGCATGGTGGCAAGTTTGCACGACGACAGGGCCCATTGGGGAGCCCCATGAAAAAAGGCCCCGAAGGGCCTTTTTTCATGCATGCATGCCCGCTGATTACAGCTTGGCCGATTGCATGTAGCGATCGAACGTGGCTTCCGTGAAACGGAACCACTGGTTCTGGTCCTTGCGGAATGCAGAGTAGTCGTCGTAGATCTTTTTCCAGTTGGGGTTGGACTGGCGCAGCTCTTCGTACAGGGCCATGGACTGCTTGAAAGCCTCGTCCATCACCACCTTGGGGAAAGGCATGAGCTTGACGCCACCGGCCACCAAACGCTTGAGGGCCGCAGGGTTACGGTTGTCGTAACGCGCTTGCATTTCGGTGTGCGCGTAAGACGCAGCAGCTTCCACAATGGCCTGGTTCTCTTTGGACAGGGCGTTGAAAGCAGCCTTGTTGATGTAGAAGTCCAGCTGTGCGCCACCTTCCCAAAAACCTGGGTAGTAGTAATTCTTGGCCACTTTCTGGAAGCCCAGCTTTTCGTCGTCGTATGGGCCCACCCATTCCACGGCGTCGATGGTGCCTTTTTCCAGGGCTTGGTAAATCTCGCCACCGGGAATGTTCTGCGGCACAGCGCCCATGCGGGTCAGGACCTTGCCAGCGAAACCGCCGACGCGGAACTTCAGGCCCTTGATGTCGGCCAGGGTCTTGATTTCCTTGCGGTACCAGCCGCCCATTTGGGCGCCAGTGTTACCACCAGGGAAGTTCACGATGTTGTATTTGTCGTAGAACTCACGGAACAGCTTCATGCCGTTGCCGTCATAGAACCAGGAGGTCAGCTGGCGGCTGTTCAGACCAAACGGAATGGCCGTGCCCAGGGCGAAGGTGTCGTCCTTGCCAAAGAAATAGTAAGGGGCTGTGTGAGCCGCCTCGACTGTGCCTTGCTGAACACCGTCCACCACGCCGAAAGCGGGCATCAATTCGCCTGCAGCATGCACGGTGACGACAAACTTGCCGCCAGACATGGCATTGACCTTTTCGGCAAACACTTCGGCTGCGCCAAAGATGGTGTCCAAGGCTTTCGGGAAGCTGGAAGCAAGGCGCCAGCGGATGGCGGCCTGGGCATGAACTGCAGGTGCAGCGCCAGCAGCCAAAACGCCAGCAATGCCGGCGTTTTTGATTACGGAACGACGATCCATAGGGAGAACTCCTTGTGAAATGACTGAAACCCCTTATCAGGGTTGCTTAATCTAGCAGGGCATATTGTAGGAAGCGAAACAGACCCTAAAGGTGGGGGTTTACCCTTTTTTAAATCATTAAATTTAAAGGGCTTTCTCAATACCGACAATTTCGCGAAAGCAATTCAAAGCCCCGTTGAAAACAGTTCAAAGACCCCATCGCTGACGAATCGACGCCTCAATGCCCGCCGCATCCAATCCTTGCAGCGTCAACAACTTGGCCGGATCGCCGTGTTCAATGAACTCGTCCGGCAAGCCCAGGTGCAGCACCGAGCGCTGCAGGTTCAGCTGCTGCAAGGCCTCACCCACCGCGCTGCCCGCGCCGCCCATGATGCAACCCTCCTCCACCGTCACCAAACGCTCGTGGCTTTGGGCGATCTGCGCCAGGAGCTCCACATCGAGCGGTTTGACCCAGCGCATGTTGACCACCGTGGCGTTGAGCTTTTCTGCGGCCTGCAGGGCCGGCGCTAACAAAGTGCCAAAAGCCAAAATCGCCACTTTTTCACCCTGGCGGCGCACTTCGCCTTTGCCAAAGGGCAAGGTATCCAGATCGCGCCCGGGCTCGGTACCCACACCAGCACCGCGCGGGTAGCGCACCGCCACCGGGTGATTTTGGGCGTAAGCGGTGCTCAGCAGCTTGCGGCATTCGCGCTCATCGGCTGGGCAAGCCAGGCTCATGTTGGGAATGCAGCGGATGTAGGCAATGTCGTAAGCCCCGGCGTGGGTGGCCCCGTCGGCCCCCACCAAGCCCGCGCGGTCCAAGGCAAAAACAACGGGCAGGTTTTGCAACGCCACATCGTGGATCAGCTGGTCATAGCCGCGCTGCAAGAAGGTCGAGTAAATGGCCACCACGGGTTTCAGGCCTTCGCAGGCCATGCCCGCAGCAAAGGTGACGGCATGCTGCTCGGCAATGCCCACGTCGTAATAGCGCTTGGGGAAACGCTGGTGGAAAGCCACCATGCCCGAGCCCTCGCGCATGGCGGGCGTGATGCCCACCAGGCGCATGTCTTTTTCAGCCATGTCACAAAGCCACTGACCAAACACCTGGGTGAAGGTGGTTTTGGCGGGCGTGGCCGCAGGCACCAGGCCCACATTCGGGTCGAACTTGCCGGGGCCGTGGTAGGCCACCGGATCGGCCTCGGCCTTTTCATAGCCTTGACCTTTTTTGGTGACCACATGCAAAAACTGCGGGCCGTCCAAGTGTTTGATGTTCTCCAGCGTCGGGATCAGCGAATCCAGATCGTGCCCATCGATCGGGCCGATGTAGTTGAAGCCGAATTTCTCGAACAGCGTGGCGGGCACCACCATGCCTTTGGCGTGTTCTTCCAGGCGCTTGGCCAGCTCGAACAGGGGCGGCGCGTTTTTCAGCACGTTCTTGGCCCCGGCCTTGGCCGCCGAATAAAAACGCCCGCTCATGAGCTGGGCCAAATAGCGGTTGAGTGCCCCCACGGGTGGGCTGATCGACATGTCGTTGTCGTTCAGGATCACCAGCAGCTTGCACTCTTCCACACCCGCGTTGTTCAGCGCTTCAAAGGCCATACCGGCTGTCATGGCGCCGTCGCCGATCACCGCGATCGAATGGCTTGACTCGCCTTTTTGTCGGGCGGCCACGGCCATGCCCAAGGCGGCCGAAATGCTGGTGGACGAGTGGGCCGTGCCAAAGGTGTCGTATTCGCTCTCGTCGCGGCGCGGAAAGCCGGACAAGCCGCCAAATTGGCGCAGCGTGGGCATGCGGTCACGACGTCCGGTGAGGATTTTGTGTGGGTAAGTCTGGTGGCCCACGTCCCAAACGATGCGGTCTTCCGGGGTGTTGAAGACATAGTGCAAAGCCACCGTGAGTTCCACCGTGCCCAAGTTGGAGCTCAGGTGTCCACCGGTTTTGGAGACGTTGTCGAGCACGCAGTGGCGCAATTCGTCGGCCAATTGAGGCAGCTCGGTGCGCTGCAGGCGGCGCAGATCGGCCGGGGAGTCGATGTTCTTGAGCAAATCGGTCATGTCAGTTGTTTCTTTCTACCACCATGGCGGTCAGAGCACGCAACGCGGCCAAGCGAGCCTCGGGCAAACCGGTATCAGCCAGGGCCTGCACCGCCTCAGCGGCCAATGCATCGGCATAAGCCTTGGCCGCGTCCAGTCCCATCAGGGCCACATAGGTGGGCTTGTCAGCGGCTTCATCTTTGCCCGCAGTCTTGCCCAGAGTGGCCGAATCGGCCGTCACATCCAGGACATCGTCCACCACTTGGAAGGCCAGGCCCAGTGCCCGACCAAATCGACTCAAGGACGCCTGCACCGGGTCGGGCACGCCAGGCACACAGGCCGCACCCATCTGCACGCTGCACAGCAACAGCGCCCCGGTTTTGAGGCGGTGCATCTGGCGCAGCTGGTCTTCAGTCAGGCGTTGGCCCACGCTGGCCAGGTCGATCGCCTGGCCTCCGGCCATGCCTTGATAACCCGAGGCGCGGGCCAGCAAGCCCACACAAGCGGCTTGCACCGCCGCAGGCACACTGCCATCCGTCGGCGTCAAAAATTCAAAAGCCAAGGTCTGCAAGGCGTCACCCGCCAGCAAAGCCTGGGCTTCGCCAAACTGCACATGCACCGTAGGTTTGCCGCGCCTGAGCACGTCGTTGTCCATGCAGGGCATGTCGTCATGCACCAAAGAGTAAGCATGGATCAGCTCGATGGCGCAAGCAGCGTTGAGCGCTGCCAAGCTGCTGGCCTCGTTGCCTACGGCTTCGGCGGTGGCCAGCACCAGCAAGGGGCGCAAGCGCTTGCCGCCGTCCAGCACGGCGTAACGCATTGCCTGGCCCAATGCGGCAGGGGACTCGGCCGCAATGCCAGCCGACAAAGCCTGCTCGACCCGGTCCAGATGCAGCTGCATCCAGGTTTTCAAATCCACACTCATGCACCGCTCCAGGGTTTGAGTTGCCCACCGTCCAGCACCTGGATCTGGTCTTCCACCGCCTTGAGCTTGTCGCGGCAAAACGCCAGCAAAGCCGCGCCGCGCTGGTAGCCCGTCAAGAGTTGGTCCAAAGGCATTTGGCCCGACTCGAGCTGACCCACCAGCGACTCCAGCTCCGCCAAAGCCGCTTCGTACGTGGCGGGCTGCGGGGCTGCCGGGGCATCAGCGGTGTCTGTGGGAGCGGCCTTGGGCATGGGGTGGTCCGGAGGAAAAAACCCGATTTTAGGCCTTAAGCCTCGATGCAGCTGACAGTTGCCTCTGTCAAGTCCACAAGACGGATATGGGCGAAGCTGTGCTTTGGCCCGCCCACGGAGACCCTGAATTTTTCAAGTCTTGTGACCTGGGGCACAGCCGAGGCAACCCCCCGGGGTAGAATCCGCGTTCATCGACAGGAATCACCTGTCATTTTTTTGCGCCGTTTTCTTTGAATCCAGCGCTTTGTCCCTGCCCCTTCATAGGGGGAGTCTCTAGGTCAGGTCACCCATGTCTGATTTAAGTCTTCAACTGCAGCAGGCCGCAAGCCAACTACCAGTTTCCACTTATTTCGATGAAGCGCTGTTTCAGCGCGAATTGAACTCGCTTTTTCGTCAAGGCCCACGCTATGTGGGCCACCAGCTGGCCGTGCCCAATGCGGGCGACTACTACGCCCTGCCCCACGAGGCCGAAGGCCGCGCTTTGGTGCGCAACGCCCAAGGCGGTGTCGAGCTCGTCTCGAACGTCTGCCGCCACCGCCAGGCCGTGATGCTGAACGGCCGGGGCAACCTGCAAACCCAGCAAAAGGGCAGCGCAGGCGGCAACATTGTCTGCCCGCTGCACCGCTGGACCTATTCACCCAGCGGCCAGCTGCTGGGCGCTCCCCACTTTTCGCACGACCCCTGCCTGAATCTGAACAACTACAAGTTGCAGGCATGGAACGGCCTTTTGTTCGAGGACAACGGCCGGGACATCACCGCCGATTTGGCCGGTATGGGGCCTAGGGCGCAGCTCAATTTCGACGGCTACGCCCTGGACCGGGTCGAGCTGCACGAGTGCAACTACAACTGGAAGACCTTCATCGAGGTCTATCTGGAGGACTACCACGTTGGCCCCTTCCACCCGGGGCTGGGCCAGTTCGTCACCTGCGACGACCTGAGCTGGGAGTTCAAAGAGCACTACTCGGTGCAGACCGTGGGTGTGTCGGGCGGTTTTGGCAAGCCCGGCTCGGACACCTACAAAAAGTGGCACGAAGTGCTGCTCAAGTACCGCAATGGACAACTGCCCGAGCGCGGCGCCATCTGGCTGACGTACTACCCGCACATCATGGTGGAGTGGTACCCGCATGTGCTCACCGTCTCAACTTTGCACCCCATCAGCCCCAGCAAAACGCTGAACATGGTGGAGTTTTATTACCCCGAAGAGATCGTCGCCTTTGAACGCGAATTCGTTGAAGCCCAGCAAGCGGCCTACATGGAAACTTGCGTCGAAGACGACGAAATTGCTGAGCGCATGGATGCGGGCCGCAAAGCCCTGATGGCACGAGGTGACAACGAAGTGGGCCCTTACCAAAGCCCCATGGAAGACGGCATGCAGCACTTCCATGAGTGGTACCGCCGTCAGATGAGCACCCTCTGAACCGAAGGCGACGATGCAAGCCTCCTGGATGATCCTGGCATCCTTGTTCTTCTCGATGATGGGGGTTTGTGCCAAATTTGCATCAGCCCACTTTCACACCTCTGAGCTGGTTTTTTTTCGGGGCTTGATTGGCGTGATCTTCATGGCCAGCATCTGCCGAATTCAAGGCGTTTCTTTGCGCACCCCCATCCCCTTGATGCATGTCTGGCGCTCGGTGGTGGGCGTGACTTCACTGGCCGCATGGTTTTACGCCATTGGCTACCTGCCTCTGGCCACCGCCATGACCCTCAATTACATGAGCAGCATCTGGGTGGCGGTGTTTCTGGTGGGCGGCACCCTGGTCATGGGCCGGCTGCAAGACGCGACACGGCAAGGTCCCATTGTGCTGACGGTGATCGCAGGTTTTGGCGGCGTCATCTTGTTGCTGCGCCCCACCATCGAACAGGACCAATTGTTTGCCGGTATCGTCGGACTGCTCTCGGGCCTGATCGCCGCATTGGCCTACATGCAGGTGGCGGCGCTGGGGCGACTGAACGAACCCGAAGCCCGCACCGTATTTTATTTTTCGGTGGGCACCACTGTGGTGGGCGCA